>PLBD01000379.1:0-4675 GCA_003135315.1 Acidobacteriaceae bacterium
CCCCCGGATTGCAGACTCTTGCTCCGAGAGGCTTCAGGAGTCCCTCCTTTGGTTCCGATACCGTATATACCTCGATGGCGTAATACTTTGGCATCCCGCTCTTGAGACGTTCGAGTTGGTTCCTGAGGTCTGCCTGCTGTATGGCGTTCAGCGGATCGGTGGTATCGACGAGGAGCACGATCAGTCCAGCAGGTCCGTCAACGGGACACATGCTTGCGTTGTCGAGCGCGGGACGTTTGCCTTGAATGTACTTGGACGCGGCAAAGAGACCACAGGCAAGAAGGATTGCCAGCGCGATCAATACCAAGCCCAACCGATCACGGGCAGCTTTGCGTTTATGACGAACTGATTGGGGCATCTGTCTCGACTTCCTTCGTCACGAGGGACTCTATACTCCTGAACTCTTGGAGAGCATCCTGGTAGTCGCGCAAGATCTGCAGCCGGGTTGATCGAATTCCTTCGAACGTGGTTGCGACTCGTTGGTCAATGTCCGGATCACCCGAGCTGAAACCATTCTTAGCGTCAGCCGGACGAGTGAGTACCCAATCGCTCGTGAAATGCTCAGGCCCTGGACTTGATCGCGCAGCAACATTGGCCTGCCGGTAAATGCTCAGCAACTCATACCCGCACTTCTCCAGGTAATCGATGTGGCCCTCAAACTGTTCGACAAGATGCGTCTGATTAGCTCGAATGTTCTTATATTGAGCCCCACCTTTTTCGACTTCCAAAATCAGGTCGTCAAGAGTGCTAATTGCGGCACTCTTGATATCTTCAAGTTCTGCTGACAGCTCTTGCTTTTGCAATGTGTAATCGTCGAGGCCGCGGACAAACCGACGAGATACATGACCGTACCCTGGATAGGGATCATCCATCCTCCATCCATCTGCTGCGGCGATCAATGAGAACGAACACCCTAGCAGAAAGAGCAGCCAGCCGGATATCTCCCTGATGGCAAACGGCGTTGTCGTGAACGTTGAGAGGGCAATCCGCTCGGCGTCTCCCGGATTGGAGCCGCCCAACGCAGCGCGATAGTGAGCTACCAGGAGGTTGAACGAGAAAGCGAAAGCCATCCACACCAGAATTGAAGCGAAGCCTACGACTTTTCTGTAATTGCGGACATGATTGACATTCGTGAAAAGAAATCTACCTGCAGCACATCCCACGCCCACATTCAAGAGAGCGATAATCAATGCTTGGGTGACGCCGCCAAGCATACCCATTTCAACCCCGCGCGCCAGCAATTGCCCATTCAAGAATGACTCAACTAGCACAAGGCAGGCGAGGATACCCCAATGGAGGGTTTGCGATTCCGGGAACCGAGCGTCCCGCTCTAGCTGATTCTGGCTACGGAATGATTCGAGTTCCTTCGACCGGTGTTCAACGTCTCTTGCGAGCTTCCAGATCAAATCCTTCCCGTGACTTAGGTGCCGCGCGAAATCGGCGTGGGCGGCCTCTGCTTGAGTTTCCAGCTGAGCAAATTTGCCTTGCACTTGAACGGCAGATTCACGCTCTCCATACGCCCTCATGTGTCGCGCAAATCGCTCGTGCGCAATAGCGAGTTCGCTTTGAACGGCTGTTACAATTCGAGCCTCAACGCTATCTAGGGAGGACTGAGAGGCGCTCGGCTGGCTATTTCTTCCGCGTTGTTCCCCTTCTTCCTTCAGCTGCAGTTTTTGGGCTAGCACGACGATGTCCAGCTCTACAAAAGTGAGTGCTGAAGGCACATACTCGTGGGGTGGAGTGCTTGTGTCTGTAAAAAAAGATTTGAGCCGGCCGAAGAAACTCATATCGAGTGCGCTAAACACGAGTGCCTAGAAAACAAGGAAAGTATCCGTTACTCGCGCCTCGAAGTCCAGATATTTGAGGACGAACCAACCAATTGTGCCAGTGCTTGTCAGTGCCGGGGGTGCGGGCGGCGTTTACCCGAGCGAATCAGGTCACAACCCGTATGCCGACTGGTCGGTACTAATCGGCGCATCGCATCACGCATCGCCAGCGAAGTTGACTGGCTCGGTTTACACGATTTCTAGCTGAAGATTTACGCCACTGTGACCTGCCAACAGCAAAGGCCGCCGACAGCGCACAGAATAACGATGGCGTCACGATAAGGCCCGAACTTAGCGGTGCAGCTAAACAGCTTTTCCGCGAATTACCGATGCTCGCCTGCCCGTCACCGTGACACAATAGCCGGGTATGGCTTTTGCAGATTCCAAATTAGTTAATTTCAGTCTCCGTGGAAAACGGATCGATGACCTGCGTGCACTTGCTGCACAATATCTTCCGGATTCGGACAGTGAGATCGCAGAAATGAGCAAGGCTGACTTGATTAGTCAGTTGTCTGAAGCTGCTGCCGACAGCAGGGTACTCTCGAAGGAGCTTCGCAAAGGGTCGATCAGCCTTAAACCCAGTTTCTATTTAATGCGGTTCTCCGATGAACCGAAGGTGAAGCTCCAGGCGGCGAAACATGAGGTTACCCAATATATTCAGCGGCACCCGTCCGGCCTTACCAATCTAAAGATGCAATTGATGGACGAACTGAAAGATGGCCTGTTCCAAATCCTGTTCACATGGGAGTCGTCCTTCAATTACTGGGCACCAACATTCGAGCTCGTGCAGGTGGACCAGATGCAATTCGGCTTCAGCGTCCTTGACTGCGCTGTCCGCAAAGGGATTATCTGTTGCCACACGCAAAAGGAGCGGGACGAGCTAGCGAAAGTGCTGGCGGCTGGTTTTAATGTTCGCTTTTCTAGCCTCGTATTGACAAAACCTCTTCTTGAGCAGATCGGGAGTTTCGACAACGTCAAGAGAGCCCTGTACGTGATCGGGAAGGCGGACGCAACCACACCTGCCAACATCACGTATGCTGACGAAAATCTGGCCGCACGCAGCCTTGCACGCGACGAGGAGGACAACCCAAGGAGCCAACGGGCGCAGTCCTTCTACAGAATTGCCATCACAGACCCTTTGATCGAAGAAGGGATCGGTGCGACATCAGACAGTGGCAAGTTATGGATTCCGAAAGAAATTCCACTCGAATCGATCCGGGATTACTGCATTGCCTTGTTGGGCAGAGTATCGGGCACGCTCGACAGATTGATCAAAAGTGACGAGATCGAAGCTGTTTTGTCGACGTATAAGTTCGATGAGCTACCTGGCGTGGCGGAAGCCGACCCACTGGTCTTTCGAGACGCACTCGCAGACCTGCTTCGGACGTTGATCATCATGCTGAGTCGCAAGGAAGAGGAACGCGCTTACACCCTGCCTTTCGCTTTGGCTTACCATGGAGCACCACGATTCTTCTTTTTTCCGCGGCTCTGGCTGGTCGATGAAGCAACAGGCGAGGTCAGCTTCTGGATGGATTCTGCAACTGATTCTCCACAGGTGATGCTGACCGGCACGGCGACCGAGATAAAGTTCAAGTCGTACCCCGGCGGGAGACCGATCGATGTCGACAACTTAGAGCATCCGATCACCGGAGCTGCCATGGTGCTCGGGGATCTCCTCGGAGCAGTGGAGTTCGTTCCAAACGAGTCATTCTTGAAAATCGTGCGAGATGCCGTCCATCGGATCGCAGAACAGCTTCCAAAATTGAAGGACGTAAGAGAAGTAGCATTTCGCCTTAGCGGCAAGGCATTATCCTTGGACATCAAGCGGGCCTTCGGACACCTCGACTCTCGGCCGACTCTCCTCACGGCATCTGATATCGCAGAGTTGCAGCCAGCGATTCAACGTCAGGCTGTGTCCAAGAAGAATCGTGAGTCTGTGCAGGCGAGGCTCCTTCAGCTAGGCGAGAAGTGCGCTCACATGAGCGACGAGAACTGCAAAACTTGCGTCAAAGATGCCGATAAGATTTGCCTGCGGTCGTTGCTTGGGCGATACCTGAAAGGACCGGAGATTTTGGCGCACAAGAACATCGAACTATGCGATATGACGGTACGAGGTACGATCGGAGGAAAAGAACGTAGAATGTGGGGCTTTGCAAAGCTCCCGTCCAGCAAGGGGGATGGCGGACTGACGCTTCGCAACAAACCAGGAGCCGTCCTGTTGGCTCAGATCTTCGGGCAAATCGACAAGACCACGTTTAAGACGGTCCTTATCATCTGCCCGTCTCCGGTGAACCAGGATTTCCAAGAACGAGCCGAGGTGCTTTGCAGCGCCTTCGGAAAGGAGTTGTGCTTCCTGGATGCGGATGACCTCGGACGGTTGTTGCTGGAGTTTGAAGAACAAGCCGGCTTCGATGGTATCGATCTGAACGAACTGTATAAATACTCTAGAACCAAGAAGCGCAAAGATAAAGTGCAGCCACCTGAGCGCTGAGTTGTCGCCTCGCTGCGGACGCGTCGATCGATCCCAATAAGCGCGTGAGTTGCCACTGATTCGCGGGACATCGGGCAAACTGGCATTTGTAGCAGCAAGAATTACGATTGCCAATGACGATTGGCATCACCATCGCTGCCTCAACGGCTCCGTTCCAGATCAGAGGGTTTTAGTCGAGGTTGATTTTCAACGAAGAGGACTTGGTGCCCCGCGGTCTGCCTTCTCCAGCCGTTTCGGAATTATTGTCATCAATCTCCGCTATCAACGATTCCAGATGCCCCTCCACGAAGGTGCGATCCCCATATTTCACACTGCGGCCGTGATCGCCACCCTTCAAAATCTCGAACCCTAGCGCGGC
>PLBD01000379.1:4735-5671 GCA_003135315.1 Acidobacteriaceae bacterium
CTACCCCTCGGCATTGTCCTGCTCCGTTTGCTGTCGGATCCTTCCAAACACGAACATTTGGGAATTCTAACTTAGCATCGTACCGATCTGCGACGGTGTCGCCTGGGGCGTTAGTTCATGTCTAACCCTTTTCTGATGGCCGGTGCCAGAACGCCGGAACGGATGACCGCCGCACGGAGATCGTCGGCAAGCGCCTGCATCTCGTCAGGCGCCTGCTGAGCGTGCCAAGCCGCGCCGACTTCGCCGATCCGGGAGTTGCAGAACAGTCGAAGCACCCATGCCAGCAAGAACACCGGCGTGCTGGCGACGACCTGCTGGCTGGCGGGCACGATCTGGTGCCCGAGCGCTGATCTGCACTAATTGCCTGCCCTGATCCCTCGCGATCCCCACAATCGTCTGCCGCACAATCTGCAAAACCCTCTCCCGGCCAAATTCGCGGCGTAAAGCCTCGACCAGCGGCGCCAATATCCGCGCTTCGATCTCCCGCCGTTTCAGCACTCCAATCGCGTTGAGCTCGACTGTCACGCACGTCATTCGTTGGAGTCCCTCTCCACCTTCCAAGCATACGACGTTGACACAAGACTGCTGTCCTGCGTGTCAGCAAATCAATCCCAGAACAAACCCACAACTACCAAGGAGTTTTCCCATGGCAACCAAGTCTGCTGCCCGCATCCGTTCCCTGCATCGTCGCCACGCTCAGGCGCACGAAGCCGTATATCACTTCACTGCCTTGCGAAATTCAGTTGCTGTTGCCGCTCATTCGCCGGGAACAAGACCCATTGAGTGCAAGCCGAGTCCTTCGGCAGATGAGCGGTTCCGTGCGGCTCTCCGCAGAGAGCTCGTGCGGGCAGGACTCGTCTGAGTTCCACAAATTCACTTACGGGAGGGGACAGTTCGACGTCCTCTCTCGCCATTTCACAACAAAGGAGAACAACA
>PLBD01000557.1 GCA_003135315.1 Acidobacteriaceae bacterium
CATTCGCCGCAAGGGCAAGACGGAGCTGATGGCCGAGAAGATGTCGGTGGTGATGGCGCGCAAGCATCTGGAAGCCGCGGACGTGGCGCTGGTGGTGATCGACGCCGTCGAAGGCGTCACCGCCAACGACGCAACCATCGCCGGCTACGCCCATGAGAGCGGGCGGTCGGTGATCGTCGTCATCAACAAATGGGACCTGGTCACAGCGAACCGAAAGGACGGCAAAGCTCCCGCCGACCGCAGTGTCTACGAAGAGCAAGCCCGGCGCCATCTCAAGTTCCTGGCGTATGCTCCGGTGGTGTTCGTCTCGGCGACGACGAGAAGCGGTCTCGACAAACTGTTTTCCACACTGGAGCTGGTGGCGCGCGAACGCCGCAAGCGCGTCGGCACGGGCGAGATGAACCGTTTCCTCAGCCACATCGACTTTGAGCGGGCCTCCGTGCCAGTTGCGAAACGCGTGAAAATTTTTTACATGACGCAAGCTTCCGTGGCGCCGCCAACGTTCATCCTGTTCACTGATCGGCCGGTGAAACTGCACTTCTCCTACCAGCGATTTCTGGAGAACCAGATTCGGGCGTCGTTTGGCTTCGTCGGCACGCCGATATGGATCAAGAACCGGGCGCGAAATGAACCTCGGGGAAAGAAGTAAGCACTCGCGCGAAGCAAGTAGCAATACGCCTGGAGCGATGGCGAAGGGAAAGGATGTATCGCGTTATCTGCACCTCGTGACCGAGTCCGGCAGTGCCTTAAATTTGCCGATTCCGAACCCAGCCTCTACACTTAGGACTTTCCTTTTGAAATAATTCGTGATGAGCGTCCGTCGGCCATCTGTACCGGCGGGGAGGATACATGCAGCGGGTTCGAGCGGTCCCTGTCTTGGCTGCGGTCGCAGCAATTATTGGTCTGATAATCCTGCCGGGATGCGGTGGCAGCGGCACCAGTGCGAGCAGTATCGTAACCCAGCTCATTTTGACGCCTTCAATCATTTCCCTGAACCAGGGCGGGGTGACCGGGCTGTCGGCGATAGCGGAGAACTCAGCCGGCACGGCTGTCGCAGCAGACATTACCTTTAGCAGCAACAACAACAGTATCGCAACGGTTTCCGCCGGCGGCCTGATTTGCGGAGGAGTCTGGGACGCCAACATCATCAACTGCAACGCTACTCTGGGACAGGCAGGAGTGGGCCAGGTGACGATTACGGCCACGGCCACGGCGAGCGGAGTCACCGCGACCGCGACGGTCTATGTGCACGAACAGGTGAACCAGGTCCAGGCTGTCGTAGTCAACAGTTGCACGACGATGGGCCAACTAGTGAGCATCTACGGAAAGGCCTACAATACGTCGGCTCCGGGCTGCTCGCAGTCGGCGCCGTGCGACATCACCACTACGGTAGGTCCCTTCAGCTTCAGCTCCAACGACACCAGCATCGTCGCCGCTAACACCAATGGGCAGTTGACCGCCGGCATTCCGGGCGCCACCACCGTTGTCGCCAGCGTTTCCGGCGTGAACAGTGTGGGCGCGGCTTATAAAACTTGTGCTGTAGCCACCATCCAGGTGCATAGCGCCAGTGGTTCGGACACTTCGTTCACCCTGGCCGCGGGCGGCACTCAGCCGCTGACCGCCGACGTGTACGACACCATGGGTCAATACATCACGCCGACGCTTACCTGGGGCTCATCGTCGCTGGCAACGGCCACCATTGCGGCGACCGGCACGGGAAACAATCCGGGCACGATTACGGCGGTTGCTCCCGGCACAGCCTACATCACCGCCACATGTAGTTTCTCCACCTGCAACAAGTATCTGCCGGCGCAATATAGTCAAAACGTGGTTACCGCAACCGTAAGCGGAGGAACTCCCACGTCGGTTTACGCGGCCAGCACCAACTCAACCATGCTGGTGCCGTTCAACATCCAGACGGATACTCCGGGAACCGCCATTACCCTTCCGTATTATCCGAACTCGATCATCGCCAATCCCAGCGGCTCCGCAGTCTACCTGGGTTCCGCTAGCGGCCTGATGGCGGTAACTGTAAGTACCGGAGCGATCACGACGTATTCGGTCAACGGAACCATCGAAGCCATCTCGCCGGATGGGACGCGCCTGCTGCTGTCCGACACCGTATCTCCCGGCTCCCTGAATTACGTCGATGTCGGCACCGGCACGCTGAGCAGCTCGCAGTCGGGGATTACTGCCATTTCGGCGGCCTACACTCCCGACAGCGGGTTCGTCGAATGGCTTAGCGGCACGGTGTTTGGTTTCGGCCTTCCCACCGGAACTTCAGGCATGACGGGATTAACAGCCAATGCACTGGATACCATGGCGCAAGGCGGGCTGACCTACATCACCAGCGCGACCGCGCAACAAGTGTTGGTCTTCTCCACCTGTAATCAGAGCCAGGAACAGATCCTGACCGCACCCGCTCCGACTTTGGTCGCTGCAGTGCCCAATGGAACGGGCGCGGTAGCAGCGGACTCGCCGAACATCGACGTGATCTCCACGCCCTCGCTCTTGAGCGCCGGTTGCCCGGTTACCACCAAGAGCACGATCACGCCCTACGACCTGGGCGCGGGCAGTTTCACGGCGCAGCAGGTGTTCGTCAGCCCGGACAGCTCGCGCGCCTGGATCGTCAGCAATCTTCCCCAGGTCCTGACATTTTCCCTGCCTTCGTTAGCGCCGAACAATATCCCGCTCACCGGAGGAGCGACGGCTTACAACGGTGGGATCACGATGGATAGCCAGAATGCATATTTTGGCGCCAGCGATGGCACGGTGCATCGCATCCTGGTCAGCGAGTTGAGCGATGTCGCACAGGTTGCGGTGAACTTGAAGGACGCCAACGGCAACGTGACGCCGCCGAACCTGGTTGTGGTGGTGCCGTAAGCGCGAAGGGAAACTCTGATTAAATCTGCTGTTTGAAGGGGACGGCCTTTAGGCCGTCCGTAAGAGCTGCAAAGTCACTGCGGCTTTAGCCGCTGAGGGACTTCGCGATGACTTGATCAGAGTCCTCCCTAGCACGTCGAAACACTGCTTGAGGAAGCAGGGATGCAGCATGCGCTACTCCGGCGCGCCGCCCAGAAGCTCGAAGCGCCCGCTGGCGGCGTCGGCTGACCAGACGCAACCGGTAGCGATGTCATAGACCCAACCTTGCAGGAGCAGTTCGTCCCTGGACAACGCCGCCGCGACCGCGGGATGCGTCTGAAGATTTTCCAACTGCGTCAGGACGTTATACTGCGTCAGCAACCGCAGCTTCTCTTCCGTGGGAGCATCGCGATGTTCGCGCAGCAGGCGTTCGCGCGAAGGCTGTGAGTGCCGCATCCAGCTCTGCAACGCCGGCATTCCGGCGGCTTGCTCCGGCTCCAGCAGCGCTTTCACCACGCCGCAATCGGTGTGCCCGCATACTATGATGAGCGGCACATGCAAGGCCATGACGGCGAACTCCACACTCGCGGTCACGCCGCCCACGTGATCGCTGTATTTTGGCGCGATGTTTCCCGGCGTGCGCTCGATGAAAATCTCTCCCGGCTGGCTTTGCATCAGCAGGGCAGGCAGGATGCGCGAGTCCGCGCAAGTAAAGAACATGGCAATCGGCTGCTGGCCATGCTTCAACCGCTCGAAAAGCGGGCGCTTCGCGGGATAAACTTCCCGTTGGAACTTCGCCACGCCTTGCACGATCTTCGCCAGCGCTTCCTGACTGTTCACGGAGCCTCCATGATCGAATTGGTGAATCGCGGGTGGAATTCAACTGTGAAATTCTAGTCCGTGTCGGTCCGCTCCAGCATCACAACACATTCCTTGCGGTAAACGTGCGCCTTCCAGAACACCACCAGCTTCCATTTAAGATGCAGGACGCTGCGCGTGTACTCCACAATTTCCCGGATGTCCTCGTCAATCCAGACGTGGTAATGGATGCTGTAGTCGGCTTGCAGAAGCTGCGCCAGTTGCTGATCGAACTCGGGAGATCCCCGGCGACATCCCACAACGTGCTCGACCCAGTCCTCAAAATGCGCCCGCTTGTCGAATGCGCCGCCATCTTCATCTTCGGCGATCAGGTGCTGCAACGATGTGCGCGCGCGCTTGGCATCGAAGGTGTATCGCTTGTCGGGAATCTTCAGCAGCAGGACGCCGCGAGGCCGCAGCGCCTCGTGCCAGTGACGCAGCGCCGCCAGCGGAAACGGCAGATGCTCCAGAACGTGGCTGGCGATCACGAAGTCCAGGCTGCGCGGCGCAAACGGCAACTGCATCGCATCGGCGACAAGGTCGGGACTAACGACCGGCGCGCTGACTTCCGCATAGTGCTGCTGCAAGCCCTCATCTGGCAGGCGATCGACGTAATGCACTTTCGCGCCACGCGGGACAGGAAACTTCCGCCACAGCGCTCCGATCTCAATGCCTCGTCCGCGCAAATGTCGAGCCAGCAGCCTGTTCTCCACCCATCGCAGCGGCGCACCTTTACCCATGCGAAAACTATAGAACACCGATTCAATTTGTTCTTGTCATCACGAGGAGGTCTTCAGGCCGACGAGGGATCTGCTTTTGAGTTCTTCAGCCTTTCAAGACGGCAACGACAACTCCGTTCGCCGCGAATCACGTTGCTGAGGTTATCGCTCATTTCGACGCAACACTCCCCCTATTATCGCCCCTGTAAATCATTGAAACTAAACAAAAATGCCGAAAAATTCCCGCTAAAAGGTTCTCCCCATTGGGTTTATAGCCAAAGGCTTCCAAACAAAAGGCTTACGCTGGCATTGCGGAGGATCCAGACTAGCGATTTTCCCGGCCAACGCATTCCCCGTGCGGGAACCCGCTGTTCCTTTTCGCCGAGAATTCAACTCCCGTAAGCGACAACCTCGTGTACAGTGAAGATGCGCCGTGCGGCCCGCGAAACCATCGTCTGCGGACTCATTGCTGACATGAGTATCGAGAGCAACAACGGAGGTTGTGTGTCTAGAACTGGCAACGAAGAAGCAAAGGAAAAGACGAATCACCCAGCCCGGCGCGCGTCAGACAGCCCGCATCCCTTCAAGCCAGCCGACGGCTTTCGTACCTGCGGGATCTGCGGCCTGAAAGAGACCCACAAGATCCATCACGCAGAGGATTCGGGCAAGTAACCGCGGCGCAAACTGAGAAGACCTTCTGTGCCTC
>PLBD01000220.1 GCA_003135315.1 Acidobacteriaceae bacterium
GTCGATCCCAACGGCCAGCTGGCCGCCAAGATTGACGCTGACCGGGACATGGGCACCCGTATTCCCCTGGACCATACCCCCACGATTTACATCGTCAGCGACTCGGGGCATGGCGCCACAGTCACCGAGGTCCCCGACCTGACTCAGCTCTACTCCAAGCTTGACGAAGTGATGAAGGAAGCCGGCCCCGCTGCGCAGGCCCATAAGACCGGCAGCACCCACTAAGCGAAGCTGCCGTCTGGCTTGTCTGTTTTCGGGCGCTGTTCCCGGACGTGACGCAACTTCCCGGCAGTCGTTGGGTTGCTATCAGCGGATAGCATTATGCCTGAGACCACACCTGACACCGGCGCTGTGACGTCCATGCCCGCCGTCTCCTCGCACGACCGCATCCTGCGTTCGGCCAAGCGCCTGTTCGCCCGCAACGGATTCGAAAACACCAGCACCGTGGCCATTGCCCGCGAGGCCGGCACCAGCGAATCGCAACTGATGAAGCACTTCGGCAGCAAGCAGGGGCTGCTGCTGGCCATCTTCGATCGCGGCTGGGCCGGCATCATGGAACGCGTGCAGGGCTTGCAGCGCACGGCTTCGCCGTCGGACCGGCTCCTGGGCGTTTTGCAGGCCATGGTCATCGAAGTGGACAGCGATGCTGACCTGAAGGAGTTGATGGCCGTGGAGGCGCGCCGCGTCCGCAAGGACAATCGCGATGTGCTGATGAGCCGCGGCTATCAGCAGTTCGCCGCTATCGTCGACGGCCTGCTGCACGAGATCCGCGCCGAGGGCCGCCTTCGCCCCGACGTCAATCTGGACGCCGTGCGCGCCGCCATCCTCGGCATGACCGAGGGCCTGCTGCGCGACCAGGTGGTGGCCAAACGCTCCGAATGCCGCGCCGACTATACCTTCGACGACATTCGCAAAGTCCTGGAAATCCTGGTTCCCGCCCTCACCAGCGAAGCCATCCCGCCGCTCAAAGCCGTCAACCGCTAGAGGCGTTCCGGCGAGCCCTGCCACTGCTGAAAGCAAACGGGAGTGAGTGGGTGCGGAGTGTATATCAATCAACGATTTCCATAGTGGATTCTCTTTCAGCTAAGGCACACACGTTGGGATTGTTTTCCGCAAGGAACTCTTGCAAAGCCGCCCAAGCTGAGCCACAATCAGCCGGTCAAAAGGCCCACTCATCTGGAGGTCCCCATGCACGCCAGACAGATTGCCTTCGTTCGAAGCGTAGCCACTGTTTTCGCCTCGGCAATGATATGGATGCTCCTGACGCAATCCGCGCAAGCGCAGACATTCGCGGTACTGCACAACTTCACGGGGGCGGCGGACGGAGCCAGTCCCATGGCCGGGGTGACGCTAGACCGTGCCGGAAACCTCTACGGTACAGCCTCGGCTGGTGGATTGGGCTATGGTGCAGCGTTCAAGCTGGCTCACTCGGGTTCGGGCTGGACCTTCAACTCTCTGTACCAGTTTCAGGGTGGAGCAGACGGGGCCATTCCTATGGCCGCGTTGGTGTTTGGGCCGGATGGCAGCCTCTATGGCACAACCCAGATTGGGGGCAACAACACATGCACCTATGTCGGCGGCGAAACCGGCTGCGGCACGGTGTTTAACCTGAAGCCCTCGCCGACCCGCTCGAAGACCGTACTCAGTCCCTGGCTTGAGTCTGTGATTTACCGCTTCACCTTCTGGACGGACGGGGCCCAGCCCTTGAGCGAAGTGATTTTCGATCCGGCCGGCAATCTCTATGGAACCACATTTGGCGGCGGTGAAAATGACGCTCACGACAGCCCGCCGGGCGGCGGTGGCTGCTCCTATCACTGCGGTGTGGTGTACGAGTTGAGTCCGTCCAAGGGAAGCTGGACGGAGAGCACCCTGTTCCAGTTCAGCGAGGACAGCGGCGCTAATCCGTTTGCGGGGCTCATCTTCGACGCCGCCGGAAATCTGTACGGAATCACCGCCAATGAGGGGGCGGAAGGACTAGGCGCCGCTTTCAAGATGACGCCTTCCGGTTCCGGTTGGACCGAAAACACCCTGCACAATTTCCAGTGGGCTGAAGGCGCATCCTGCCTGGCCACGCCGATGATGGATGCGGCGGGAAATCTTTACGCCGGCAACCAGGGTTACTCAGGCTATTACGGAAAGTATGACGGCAACGCATTCCGCATAGGCCCTGACGGGGACTTCTTCTCGCTTTATGCTTTTGCACCAGACGACGGTCCCTATGCCGGCCTTACTATGGATGCTGCCGGAAACATTTACGGCACCACTCCCATCGGCGGCGCCAACAACTATGGTTCGGTGTTCGAGCTGACCCCATCTGACGGCGGCTGGAACTACACCTCGCTGCATGACTTCTCCGGGCTTGATGGATGCCGGCCCCAGGGGAAGGTTGTCATTGACGCGAAGGGAAATCTCTACGGCACCGCGTCCCTGTGTGGAACGAACGGTTTCGGCACCATTTGGGAGATTACGCCGTAAGATGTGGCCGTCTGCTGACCAGCAAACCCGGCGTTTGAAGAGTGTAGCTTTCCGCTGGGTAGGGCAGCGTTCAGCGGAATTGGTCGGGACGGGCAGATTTGAACTGCCGACCCCTCGCACCCCAAGCGAGTGCTCTACCAGGCTGAGCCACGTCCCGACTGTGTGAGCAACCCGGTCCGTGCGGACCGGCGAGGTTTCGAGGTCAGCAATAGTTTATCACCCAGCGGCCGTGACGGCGGGCATCATCAGCCCCGCCTTCAACCCAGGCGCCGTCTCTTTGCGCGCGCCATGGTTACAACTGACTTGTCAAACAGTCTTGCATCCTGCCGGCGAATCGCCTCCAGCAGCGACGAGACAATCAATTCGCGTGAGGTCGTCGAACTCCCGAGCACCCGTGCGACAAGGTCTCGCGCCATGATCTTCTCCAGTTCCTGACGGCCCAGGCGGGCGGAATAAAGGAACCTGCCCCCGACCCTCGTACGGTTCAAAATGCCCTTCTGGTACAACCGGTCGAGGGTTGTCATCACGGTGGTGTAGGCCCGCTTGCGAGTCAGCCTTCGCATAACCTCCCGCACACTGCACTCATCAAACTCCCACGTAACTTCCAATATCCGGCGTTCCAGCGGCCCCAGAATCATTCCCGGCAATGTCGTCGGCACAACGGCCTCCTTTCGAACGAACAGACGCCCAGGAAAGGTCCTCGGCTTATCGTCAGCGGAGAGCCGTCGTTCGCTCTCCGCGGTCAGTGGTTCCAGTGCAATGCCTGACCAAAGAGTCAGCGGACTTGCAGCCGGCAATTCGGCTGGGTCGCTGACGCGATCCATGAGTCTGTCTTTTTCGAGGAGCGAAACCCACGTTAGATTGAGGCTTCTTGCACGTGCCATCAATTCTTATTGGGTCCGAAAAAGGGGCCCTCGGCCTGAGAAGTGCAAGTTAACGTAAGTACCACCAGTCAACCGCATAGCCGTATGCGGCCAGTCTACCTTCGTTACGTACGAAGTCAATAGGGAAAATTTCATTTCGGTTGCAAAGCACCAAATTTCAATGCAGAGGCCGGGCTAGATGTTGCGAGCGGCTGCCCAGTGCACGCCTCACCAGTCGAACATGTAGGGCAGCGCCGAAGCCACGATCATGGCGACAACGATCAGTCCGCCGCCGAGGACCTGCTGCCCCGTCATCGGCTCCTTCAGCCAGAAAACGCTGAGGATGGCAGCCGTGACCGGCTCAATGCAGAACAGCACCGCCGCCTCGGCCGGGCCAAGCCGCGTCTGGGCCAGCGCCTGTCCCCAGAAGGCAAACACGGTGGAGAACAGCGCCAGGTAAATCGTCGGCCCAAAGACGCTGGGCTGCCTGAGCGTCTGCGCCAGGTTCTGGAAGCCGTAGGGCGCAGGCAGGCACGCGCTCAAAGCCACGGACACCACGCCGCAAACCGCCACTTGCGATCCCGCCAGCAGCCACGCGTCGGAGCGCCGCGTAAACGCTCCCATCATCACCATGTGGATGGCGCACAGAATGGCGCACAGCAGTGTCTCCAGGTCTCCGCGATTCATCTGCGTAAGGAAACTCAAGACACCGTGGCCGCCCCATCCGCCCGCGGGATGCACCAGCAAGTAAAGACCGTAGCTGGCGATAATCGCTCCCAGCGTCGACGCCAGCTTCACGTGCTGGCCTACAACCATGGCGATGAAGGGCGTGAACAGCACATAAAGCCCGGTGATGAAGCCGGACTTGGCCGTCGTGGTGAAGCGCATGCCATCGGTCTGCGACCAGAAGATGACGGCCAGCACCAGTCCCAGCCACACGCCGTCGAGCACGCCGCGCCGCACAATCGGAATGCTCCGCGCCCGAATGATGACAAAAATCAGCAGGCCGGCCAGCGCAAAACGCACGCTCATCAGCGCGCCCACGGAGATGCCGCCGTCGAGCGCAAAGCGCGTCATGGGAAAACCGAGGCCCCAGATGACAGCCGTGGACGCGATCAGCAGCACCGCTGTTGGGTGCGAGATGGAGACGGGATGAGAGGATTTGCGGTGCATCGTCACGGGCTGGAGCGCACATCCATCCTATCGTGAGAGGCGAATCACTTTCGTCTGCCACTCTTTCGTCAAGGCGGGCAAGGATGGGCGCAGCCAGCAAAATAATATTTTGAACTAACTTGGTTTCGTGCTCTCATGATTGACACGTAAGGACAGATAAGAACTCGAACGGGGGGCAATGATGGGCGAAATAAACTACCGTGCGCTGTTGGACGTCGCGCCTACTCGGCGACAACTGATTGTCGGCGCCGCCGTCGTATGCGGTGCAATCGCAGTGGGCCAGGTTCCTGCCTGGGCCAGCGACGACTTAGGCATTTCTCATACCTGTGCGGCGATTCACCAGGAGGTCGTTTTCAAGGCGAACGCCAAGCGCGTCTATGATGCGCTGATCGACGCGAAGCAGTTCGACAAAGTCATACAGCTTAGTGCCGCGGTGAAGTCTGGCGCGAAGCTGGGAGACAAACCCACCGAGATCAGCCGGGACGCGGGCGGCGCCTTCACGCTGTATGGCGGTTACATCACCGGACGGCAGATTGAACTGGCGCCGAACCAGCGAATCGTCCAGGCTTGGCGCACTGGCGGCTGGGACCCAGGCGTTTATTCGATTGCCAGGTTCGANNGCCTGGCTGAACATTTGGCGACGGGATGGAAGATTAACTATTGGGAGCCGCTGGCGAAATATCTGGGTTAGCTGCATTGTGACCGCGTGTGGCGGAGATCGCGGGCCGGATTGACTTAGGTTGTGGCGGGACCGATCCAGTCCAGCTCCAGGTCTGGAATGGATCGAAACTCTGGATCTCCGGTTACCAGCGGGCAGCGATACTTGAGCGCCAGCGCCGCGGCGAACGCGTCAGCATAGGCAATCGGGTGGAGCCCTCAGCAGTGCCGCAACACACGATGGGCCGTCTTAGGATTTCAGATGTTTGCCATCGCTGGGAGCGGCGATGCCAAGAAATACGAGGACAGCACGATTCAGCCGCACCGTGTCCTCGTCGGCAAGACGGCCGACATGTTCGCCGATCTTTGATTTTGGAACCGTCGTGATCTTGTCCACCATCAGCCGACAGGCAGCGCGAAGTCCGTTGCGTTCGCTTGGCTTAATCAACAACCGAAACAGAGGAGCATCGGTTGGGTCGGTCGTGAAGGCGCATAGGGTGATCGAATCCGTCCTGTCGAAGCGATCATCCTGGAGAATCACTGCCGGACGCGGTTTTCCAGCGTAGCCCCTGCCACCTGCAACGGTCCAGATTTCACCGCGCTTCACTTCCACCCCAATCAGAGACCGCGTCGATGAAGCTCTGGTCTTGCTTGGCGTGAGAACTATCGGCAACAGCTAGAGACTGCCGATGGGCCTCGGTTACAAAAGCAGGCGAGCGCATGTCGGGCACCCAGACTTGGATCGGCCGTAGCCCTTGTTGGCGAAGCCGCTCGCGGTGCGCTCTGACCTTGTCCCGAGACGACTTGGCGGGAGTTCGCGTTCGCATTGTACCCTCCGTGGGGCGGTTACATGTAACTTATCACACGTCGCTCGGTAATCCAAGTCCGGTGAGCAGGGCAGCACACTAGCTTGGCCGCATCGATTCGCGGACCGCTACCAATGAATCAGCGCATTGCGGGCACAATGTGCGCAGGTCGGGATCGTCCTGTTTCTGTTGTTTGATTTCATCGGTCAGCGCGAGTTTGATCCCACACCTATCGCATTTTCCAAACCAAGGCAGGTAGCGATTTCCTTTGGCTTTTCGCTGCGCAAATGGCCAAACCGCGCAGACTACGTATTCCTCACTCATAATTCATGTATTGTCCCTTCGGGGACGGCAACCTACAACGACGCACTCTTGCTCTCAATCAGCCCCTTCACCCGCTCCACGAAAGCTTCCGCCTTCACCGATCCCTCTGCCTTCTCTTGCCCCCGGACGCGCACATTTACCTCTCCGGCTTCGGCTTCTTTATCGCCGACGACGAGCTGAAACGGCACCTTCTGCATGGCGTGCTCGCGGATCTTGGCATTCATCTTCTCGTTGCGCACGTCGACGTGTACACGCACGCCGGCGGCTTTCAGTTTGTCGCCGACTTCGTTCGCGTAGGCGTGATGTTTCTCGCCGATCGGCACGACGACCACCTGCACCGGCGACAGCCACACCGGAAACGCTCCGGCGTAGTGCTCGAGCAGCACGCCGAAGAATCGTTCTTCGGAGCCATAGAGTGCGCGATGCACCATCAGCGGCTGATGGCGCTTGCCGTCCTCGCCAACGTACTCCAGCCCAAATCGTTCCGGCAGGGTGAAGTCGAACTGCACGGTGGAAAGCTGCCACAGGCGGCCGATTGCGTCCACCAGCTTGATGTCGATCTTCGGCCCGTAGAAAGCGGCTTCGCCGGGGATGGTTTTGTAGTCGATGTTGCGCCGCTTCAGCGCCTGCTCCAGCGAGCGCTGCGCCAGCTCCCACTGATCGTCGCGCCCGGCGTAGGTCTTGCGATCGTTCGGGTCCCACGTCGAAAGCTCCACCTGAAACTGCTCGAAGCCGTAGGTGTGCAGCGTGGCCAGCGCGAAGTCAATGCAACCCACAACTTCGTCCTCAATCTGTTCCGGCGTGCAGAAGATGTGGGCGTCATCCTGGGTGAAGCCGCGCACGCGCAGCAGCCCGTGCATCACGCCCGAGCGCTCGTAGCGATACACGGTGCCCAGCTCACCCAGACGCACCGGCAGATCGCGATACGACTTCAGGCTGTCGCGATAAATCAGAATGTGGAACGGGCAGTTCATCGGCTTCATGCGATACACCGCGTCGTCCAATTCCATCGGCGTGAACATATTCTGCGCGTAGTAGCCTTCGTGGCCGCTGGTCTTCCACAGGTCGACGCGCGCCACGTGCGGCGTGTACACCAGCGAGTAGCCGCGCTTCAGGTACTCGTTGCGCATCCAGTCTTCCATCTCTTTGCGGATGATGCCGCCCTTGGGATGCCAGAAAATCAGCCCCGGCCCCGCGAGCTCCTGGATGGAGAACAGGTCGAGCTGCTTGCCCAGCACGCGATGGTCGCGCTTCTTCGCTTCCTCGATTTTGTGCAGATAGTCTTCAAGGTCCTTCTTCGAAAAGAACGAGGTGCCGTAGATGCGCTGGAGCTGTGGATTCTTCTCATCGCCCAGCCAATACGCACCGGCGATGCTGAGCACCTTGAACGCCTTGATACG
>PLBD01000128.1 GCA_003135315.1 Acidobacteriaceae bacterium
TCGGCTGGGGGCGGCTGTCGCCGCATCCGGCGACGCTGGAAGACTCAGGCGAAGGCCGGAGGAGAGTCGTCCCGACCAGCGTCGCGCCGATCACGTTCTTCGTTCGCGAGGAGTCGGACTGGATGCAGCCCCGCCTCAGTGACGATGAACAGAGCTATGAGCGGGTTCTGAGTTCGGGAGCGCATGCCGTGCTGGATTTCCTGCGTCGCCGGGGCGCTTCGTTCTTTGCCGATATCGTGCGCGGAACCGGCAAGCTGAAGGCGGAGATCGAAACGGCACTGTGGGAGTTGGTCGCTGCAGGCATGGTAACGGCTGACGGCTTCGACAATCTGCGTTCGCTGATTAATCCCAAGCGCCGGCTGGGACCCGGTTCGGCGAAAGCAGTCCGGCCTCGGCACACGCCGGGGCGCTGGTCGCTGCTTTATGGCGCGGAAGCTTCTGAGCACACGACTCGCGCCGACGCAACTTGTTGGATGTTGTTGCGGCGCTACGGTGTAGTTTTTCGCGAAATGCTGGCCCGTGAGTCGAACCTGCCGAAGTGGCGCGAGTTGTTGATTGCCTTCCGCCGCCTGGAAGACCGCGGTGAAGTACGCGGCGGGCGATTTGTCAGCGGCTTCCTGGGCGAACAGTTTGCGCTGCCCGAGGCGGTTGAGTCGCTGCGGGCCATGCGAAATCTGCCCGCCGGCGGCGAGGTTGTTACTGTGTCCGCCGCCGATCCCCTGAACCTGGTTGGCTTCATCGTGCCCGGCGAGCGCGTGGCTGCCATCTCCGGAAAGTATGTCAGCTTCCGCGACGGTGTTCCTGTAGAAGCGGAAGATCGTCTCTCCGCATTGCGCGAGGCTGCGGCGCAATGACGTCCGAGGATCTGGTTGAGGGGATCGACTATTACATGGAAGACGGCTTCGTGGTATTCACCGCGATCTATCTGAGCAGACGCGGATATTGCTGCGAGTCGGGCTGCCGGCATTGCCCCTATGGGTTTGTGCTTGATGCAGAGAAACACCGCGATTCATGACGGCGACCAGCGTGTGCCGCCGGCTAAAGCCGGCTCACATATCAACAAACGCAATGTACCCAGGGCTTACGCCCTGGGCTAAATTCAGTTTCGCCCTGCCGGGCTCGATTCACGAGCGGCGCACGTCTTCCATCTGCGTCGTGAGCGCATCCGATTGTTAAACCGTCCCGCGATCGCTCCACGTTTAGCCGTGCGGGCTGACGTGCTCCGGATCAATCTTGTAGATGACGCGCTGCTCGCCAGGCTGCGCGAATGGGTACTTGTCCTTGTCCAGATACTTCTTGGCCAGCTTGTCGATCAGCGCATCGGCGCCCTCTTGTGTGATCTCGCTGACCTTGCCGCGCACTTCCAGGTAGCGGTAAGGATTGTCGGGATCGATCAGGGTAATGGCCACGCGCGGATCGCGACGCAGGTTTTTGTCTTTCTGCCGGCCAAGCGCGGAGTTCACCAGCACTTTGCCGTCAGCGTAATCCACCCACACGGGCGTGGTCTGCGGACTGCCATCAGGCATCAGGGTAGTAAAGCTGCCAAAGGCCTTCTTGTGGAACAGGTCGAGATAATTCTCGGGAATCTTAGCGGACATGACGATCTCCTTGCGGAACCAAGCGAAGTATGAGACGAACCGTTAATTGGATTCCACAACCATTGTATGGGGTGCAACCGGTGATGCAAATCATCGATTAGAGCTTGGTTGTCCTTGCTGAAGTGCGCGGGGTTGTTCTAAGTTGTCAGCGCGGGTGTCTGGAACTCCGAACGAGGTTCGAACCATGGGTCAGATAGAAACAGAACGTAATGGCGCTGTGATGAGCATCGCCATCAACCGCCCCGAGAAGAAAAATGCCTTAACCGCCGAGATGTACGACGCGCTGTCGGATGCCGTGGAACAGGCTGAGATGGACCCCGCCGTTCGCGTGATCCTGCTGCACGCCAAGGGCGATGCTTTCACCGCAGGCAACGACCTGGAAGACTTCATGAAGAAACCGTGGAAAGGACAGGCAGTGCCGCCGGCGGTGAGGTTCATCCGTGCTGTGGCGCGCGCCAGGAAGCCCATGGTTGCCGCCGTCCACGGCTTGGCCGTCGGTATCGGCACTACCATCTTGCTGCTTTGTGACCTCGTGTATGCCGCCGAAGACGCGCGATTCGTGATGCCCTTCATCAATCTTGGCATTGTCCCGGAGGCCGCGTCGACGGTGCTGTTGCCGCTGCTGATCGGGCGTCAGCGGGCCGCGGAGCTGTTCCTGTTGGGATCTCCTCTGACCGCGCAACGAGCGTACGAGATCGGCCTGGTCAACGCTGTGCTGGTTCGCGCTGAGCTCTTGGGAACCGCCTCCGCGATTGCGCAGCAACTGGCCGCCAAGCCCTCCGGAGCCATGCTGGCGTGCAAGGAGCTCATGAAACGCAGCCTTCGAGTGGAGGTGGAGCGGGCATTGAAGGAGGAAGTGGAAGTGATCGCGGAGCGGCTGGAGTCGCCCGAAACCAGGGAAGCGCTGAGCGCATTCCTGGAAAAGCGCACTCCTGATTTTTCCCGGTTCTGAGCGCCACCTCCTTGCGGTTGAGCCGTAGCGGAAATGATCGATTTTCCAGCGGTTCGTGCGAAAATCTCTCCTGCGGTGCCATTCCCTTCTTGACGCCAGCGCGCAGAAGGATTACCTATTGGGAACGGTAGAAACTCGAGTGGGGTAATAACTTAAGATCAAGTGGCTGACGTCGTGATAGCGCAGGAAATTTTTGGCCGTCTGCGGCAAGCAACCGCAGCCGATCCCGCCGTGCTTTCCGAGCTATGCCGGGAGTACGTTGCGGAGGCGCGGTCCGCGGTTGCTAAGCTGCGGAAAGCGCTCATTCAACGAGATGCGGCCGAAGTGCGCGAACGGGCCCATTATCTGAAGGGCAGCAGCCTGATGATCGGAGCAAGAATCCTGGCCCAATGTTGCTCGAGATTAGAACAAATGGGGCGCGATTCTGAACTGGAGGCAGCGGGACTCGCGCTGGATCAGACGGTGGCGGCCCTCAAGGCTGTGGAAGAGGAATTGGCCCGGGAAGTTGGTTCCGTGGTCCTTCCAGCCGAGGGGTCAGCAGCCTAGATAGCCTATATGAAGACCATCCCTCAACGAGGAAACAAGATGGCAGTGCCGGCAATTCGCATCCTCATTGCTGATGATCATCCTGTGGTTCGCATCGGCTTGCGCAACATGTTGCTTGCCGATCCCCAGATGAAGGTGGTAGCCGAAGCCAAGGACGGTGTTGAAGCGCTCCACATGGTGCGCACTCTGCGGCCCGACATTCTTCTGCTCGATCTGGCCATGCCCAGGATGCCCGGCATGGAAGCTTTGCGCGAACTGACCGGCGACGATGGCGGTACGCGCACCATTGTCCTGAGCGGTAACGTGGAGAAGCGTCAGATTTTGGAGGCACTGCAACTTGGGGCCCGGGGAGTGGTGCTGAAGGATGCTGTGGTGGCCCATCTGTCGGCGTGTGTCCGTGCCGTAATGCAAGGGCAGTACTGGCTGGACGGACGGCCTGTGCAGAACCTGGTGCAGGTGCTGCGCGATCTGACGGCACAAACCGCGCCGCCGCCTCGCAAGACGTTCGGCCTGACCGCGCGCGAGCTGGAGGTGGTCACGCTGATCACGGAAGGCTCGACCAACAAGCATATCGCCGAGACCTTCGGCATCAGCGAAGAGACGGTCAAGCGCCATCTGACAAATATTTTCAACAAAATCGGAGTTGGGAACCGTCTGGAGCTGGCGCTGTTCGCCTTGAACCACCATCTGCTCCCGTCAGCCGCTGCCACGGATGTTTCTTAGCAGGGAAGCTCGCCTTGCGGGACGTGCCCGAATTTCCAGATCGTGTTTGCATCCTCATCCCCTTCT
The DNA here is from genome assembly GCA_003135315.1 of Acidobacteriaceae bacterium. Classification (GTDB taxonomy): domain Bacteria; phylum Acidobacteriota; class Terriglobia; order Terriglobales; family Acidobacteriaceae; genus Bog-257. The sequence goes on from PLBD01000128.1 coordinate 3,886, forward strand.
CCTGACCCGTTACTTTCCTGCTTCCGTCCACAAGTAAGTACTTTCCCAGCGGCCCGAAGACGGCTAGTTTCTTAATATGGACGAAAGCCGCAAATGGGACCCCATCCTGAATTCGGTTGCCTTGCTGGAGGCCGTGCTCTGCGCGGACTGCGAAGTCATCAGCAATAGCGGCGGTGAAACCTGCGAAGTGTGCGGCAGCCGTTCGCTGTTGAGTCTGGGCCGCGTCCTGGGCGGATGCATCGAAGGCGAAAGGGCGACGTTGGTGGATGTGGATCCTGCACGCTTTCGCAATGGCTTTACGGTACTGGTGAATCCTGATGCGTCCAACGTTCTGCGCCAGCGGCGTCGAAACGGCGGAGGCTAAGGGAAGTCGGGTTTGTGGCGTCATCTGCCGAGCCGCAGCCTTTATCGCCGCCTGACCAGCCCAAATATCCCGCGTGAGATTACATCCAGCCAGGGCACTATCACATCACATACCTGTCAACCGAACTCCACGAGGCCCTTTATGGACCATGACAAACAGCTTCGTCAACAAGTCGCGAAAGTGATGGATTGGAACGAAGCGCACGCTGACTTATCGGCGGCAGTTTCCAATTTTCCCGCCGAATTGCGCGGCCGTGTGCCGGAGGGATTGCCCTATTCCGCGTGGCAACTGCTGGAACACATGCGCATCGCATTGTGGGACATTCTTGAATTCAGCCGCGATGCGAAGCACAAGTCCCCCGAATGGCCTGAGGGCTACTGGCCGAAGAAAGCAGCTCCGCCCAATGAAGCGGCCTGGGAGAAAAGCGTCAGCTCGATCCGAGAAAACCTGGAAGCGATGCGCAAACTGATTAGCGACCCGAAGCAGGACCTGTTCGCGCCACTTCCGCATGGATCAGGACAGACTCTCTTGCGCGAGGCGCTGTTGATCGCCGACCATAACGCCTACCACCTCGGCCAATTGGTGCTGGTGCGCAAGGCGTTGGGAGCGTGGAAGGGATAAGAGCTTCGGGCTACGAGCCACGAGCTTTTCGCCGGCGGGTTTTGGCTCTCGGCTCGGAGCTCTCGGCTAGCCGCTCGTTGCTCAAATCAACGACAACGCATCCACATCCACGACAATGTGATTGCGAGGAATTTTCTGCGTGTCGGCGTGCTGAAGCATGGCGCGCAGGACATCGTTCATGCGTTCGCGACTGGCCGACTTCAGCAGGAAGTGATAGCGGTAGTCGGTCTTTAGGCGTACGATGGCCGCGGCAGCAGGCCCCATCACCCGCACTCCTTCCATGCGTGTGTTCTCAAACCACCTGGCCAGGACGCCGGACCAAGCCAACGCGTCCTCGAGCTTCGGGCTGCGAACCAGCACGTTGCTGACCGCGCTAAACGGCGGGTAGTGCATCCAACTGCGAAAGCGTATCTCTTTCTCGTAGAAGCCGCGATAATCATGCGCGGCGGCAAACTGGATGGCATAGTGGTCGGGGAAAAATGTCTGAAGCACGACCTTGCCCGCTGCGTCGCCACGACCGGCGCGTCCTGCGACCTGGGTCAATAGCTGGAACGTCCGTTCGGCAGCGCGAAAGTCGGGGAAGCTGAGCGCCGCATCGGATGCCACGACTCCCACGAGTGTGACGTTGGCCACATCGTGGCCCTTGGCGATCATCTGGGTTCCCACCAGCAGATCGATTTCGCCCGCGTGCAGAGCGGTCAGCATGCGCTCGAAATCATCGCGTCCGCGAACCGTATCGCGGTCGAGCCGCGAAATCCGTGCCTGCGGGAACATGCCGTGCAGCAGTTGCTCCAGTTTTTCGGAGCCGGTGCCGAGATACTGCACAAACTCGCTGCCGCACTTGGGGCAGGTCTTCGGAGCAGGCCGCATATAGCCGCAGTAGTGGCAGACCAGGCGATGCTCACGCTTGTGATACGTCATGGAGATAGCACAGTTCTTGCAATGCACCGACTCGCCACAGTCGCGGCACAGCACGAAAGCGGAATAACCGCGCCGGTTGAGCAGCACCATCACCTG
>PLBD01000482.1 GCA_003135315.1 Acidobacteriaceae bacterium
CTTGCCCTTCTTGATGACTTCGGGCTCGGCAGCAGCGGCAGCGCCTTCCACGGCACCCTCGGCGGGAACCGCTTCCACCACTTCCTTTACCGCAACCACGTGCGCTACGGGCTGGCTTTCTTCCGTGATGAACTTGATCTTGCCATCGTGCGGCAGATCGGAAACGCGAATCACCTGGCCAAACATCAACTGGCTGACGTCCGCGTCGATGCGTCCGGGGATGTCGCCCGGCAAGCATTCGATCTCCACTTCGCGCAGTAACAGCTCAAGGATGCCGCCACCAACTTTGACGCCAGGCGCTTCGCCCTTCAGCACGATGGGCACCCTGACCTCCAGTACTTTGTCCATTGCGATCCGCTTCAGGTCGACGTGCAGCAAAGCGCTCTTAATGGGCTCGTACTGCCAGTCCACGATCATCACCTTGGCGGTATTGCCGTCGAGGCTCAGATCGAAGATCGAGTTGTGACCCTGTTCCGAATTCAGGATGCGCCTCATCTGTTTGGGATCGACGGCGATAGCCTGCGAATCCTGTCCTGCGCCGTAAACCACGGCCGGAATCAGGCCGCTCTGGCGCAGTCGTCGCGCATCGTTCTTGCCGCCACCTTGCCGCGGCTTGGCTTCTACGTTCTTCTCTGCAGTTGCTGTAGCCATAAATTCGTTCCTTTACAAAAACAGTCGGCTGACTGAAGTCTCTTCGTGAATCGACTGAATAGCGCGTCCAATGAGCCCGGCGATCGACAGCACTCTGATCTTCGGCTCGTTGCGCCCCGCTTCAGCCAGCGGAATGGTATTGGTCACAACCACTTCGGCCAATCCCGATTGCGAAATCCGCTCAATCGCGGGCCCCGATAGCACGGCATGAGTGGCGCAGGCATAGACTTCGCGCGCTCCTGCCTCCAGCAGTGCCTGGCAGGTCTTTACCAGCGTGCCTGCCGTGTCGATGATGTCGTCGAGGATGAGACAAGTGCGGCCCTTCACGTCACCGATCACGTGCATCACCTCAGTCACATCCATCTCCACGCGGCGCTTGTCGACGATGGCCAGCGCCGAATCCATTTTCTTGGCGAAGAAGCGCGCGCGCTCCACGCCGCCCGCATCCGGCGAAACCACCGTTAGATTGGGGAGATTCAACTCCCTGAAATGCCCCACCAGTACCGGCGACGCGAACAGATGATCCACTGGGATGTTAAAAAATCCCTGTATCTGCGGCGCATGCAAATCCACCACCAGCGCGCGATCGGCTCCCGCCGTCGTCAACAGATCGGCCACCAGCTTCGACGAAATCGGCACCCGCGGCTTGTCCTTGCGGTCCTGACGCGCGTAACCGAAGTACGGAATCACCACCGTGATGCGGCGCGCCGAGGCGCGCTTCAGCGCATCGATCAGCAACAGCAACTGCATCAGGTGCACATCCACCGGATCGCAGGTGGGCTGCACCATGAAAACATCGGCCCCGCGCACATTCTCCTCGATCTGCACATACGTCTCGCCGTCGGAGAACCTGCTGATGCAAGCCTGCCCGAGCGGCAACCCGAGATGGCCGCAGATGTCCTTGGCCAGTGCGTCGTTTGCGGTGCCGGAGAATATCTTCCACTTGTCATCCTGGCGCGGCCGTACCGGCTTGCGCTCCGATAATGGCCTTTGTTGTGCCACCGGAGCAGTGCCGCCCTCACCTGGCGCCGCCGCCGCTGGAACTGCACCCGCCTTCGCTGCTGCGTCCATTGCGTTATACCCCGCGCGACCTGGTTTGGTTACATGCTGGGTCCGGAAAAAGCTAGCTGTCAGCTTTCGGCTGTCAGCTCTCAGCTACATCTTGAAACTCGAAACCGGCAACTTGAAACTTTCTGGCAACTGACAACTGACAACTGAATTCTGGCTGGGCGGCTAGGATTCGAACCTAGACAAAGTGCTCCAAAGGCACTTGACCTACCATTAGTCGACCGCCCAGTTTAGCGGCGAGCTACGAGCCGCGAGCAACTCGCTAAAGTCAACAGTCGAACGCCTAAACGCATTTCGCCCAAGAATCCGAGGTTCGCAGCGTCACTGGCCCTAAGCTCGGGACTCGAAGCTCGTAGCTTCCACTGCTTTCCAATACTGATCGCGCGTCAGCGTTGTCGTCGCTACCGCCGCATGTCCTGCGGCCCTGATGCCTTCGGCTGCGGCCTGTGCTTCGTTCACGGATGCGAACAATCCGTACAACGTAGAGCCGGAGCCCGACAACGATGCATACTGCGCGCCTGCGCGCTGCAACAGCTCTTTTACCTCTCGCAACTCGGGATACTCAGGAAAGACGACGCGTTCGAAGTCGTTCTCGATCCCGGCTCGGACGAGGTCGAGAAGCGGCGTCTCGGCCCGGTCCCCGCCAAATGCGGGAACACCGGATGCAGGCCCAACCTTTACCCCATCAAGTCCAAAAGCGGGACTTGTCGGGGACCCTGCCTGCGGAAAACTCTCGCTCAGCCAGGCAAACACACTCTCGCTGAACTTGTTAATTGTACCTGCGGCGTTAGCGCCGGTCAATGCAGCCTCGGACTTAGTGGCTGGGGGAGCAAGCGGCGTGTCTTTGCGCGCAACGAGCTCGTCCCACTGCGCGAAAGCCTTGGGCGTCGAGACGCCAATGAGCGGCGTGATTACTACGACATGCCAGGGCGGCAGATCGGGCAGCGGATACACTTCTTCGCCACGACCGAGTCCGAGGATTGTCCCGCCGATCAGAAACAGCGGCAGGTCGCTGCCCACCTCCGCCGCGATGCGCAGCTTGTCTGCCATGGCAAGCTCCACGCCCAGAACGCGCTCCAGTCCAAGCATCGCCGCGATGGCATTCGACGACGCTGCTCCCATGCCTCCCTGCACCGGCAAGCGCTTCTCGATCTCGATGACGATCCTGCCGGCGCTCTTACGGGTTTGGTTTTGAAGGGGCGCGGCTTCAGCCGCGCCGGAAGCCGTCGAGAGCAAAATGGGGCTTTAGCCCCGGGTTCATTCGCTGTATCGCGCGGTCGTGGTGTCGGTCTCCCAGATGGTGACGTCCTTCACTCGCACCCGGCCGTTGGTGTGCTGCTTCAGCCGCGCGTTGGTCTCGTCGTAGAAGTACTTTGCCAGGTTCTCGGCCGACGGATTCACCGTGGTAAACGGCTCCAGCTCATTGATCATCTCGTGGTCGAGATAGTTCATCACCGGGCGCAGCACGTCCTTCAAGTCCTTGAAGTCCAGCAACAGGCCGGCGTGGTCCAGCTCCGCGCCGCTCAGGGTCACGCGGACGCGGTAGTTGTGTCCGTGCGGCTTCTCACACTTGCCGCGATAATTGCGCAGGTAATGCCCGGCGGAAAATGTGTCTTCTACGGTAACTTCAAACATNNGATTTGTCATCCTGAGCGGAGGCGACCTCCTTTGGTCGCCGGAGTCGAAGGCCCCCTATCGCCGCAGTATCTTCCGTGATCCGCACACACAAGCCCTGAAGGCCGCTATCGCCGACTGCTTGCCCAGTAACTATTCTAGCTTGTTTGTCGTAAGATAGCGGTGTTTCGGCAGTAGGTCGGCCGTAATCAGACTGCCTCCAGCTTATGCCAACCGCCGCTGTTCTTACCGTCAGTGATTCCTGTTTCCGAGGCGAGCGGACCGATCTCTCCGGCCCGGCGACGGCTGAGCTGCTGCGCCAGCACGGCTTCCAGGTCGCTCCCCAGGAGATTGTCCCGGACGATCAGGCCAAAATCGAAGCAGCGCTGGTGCGCTTGAGCGAGCAGGTGCAGCTGGTGGTCACCGCCGGAGGAACCGGTATCGCCGAACGCGATGTCACGCCAGACGCGACGCGCGCGGTGTGCTCCAGGCTGGTCGAGGGCATCCCGGAGAAGATTCGCGCCGCGGGACTGGCGCAAACTCCATTCGCGGTCCTGAGCCGTGGTGTCTGCGGAGTGCGCGGACGCTCGCTGATCCTGAACCTGCCCGGCAGCCCCAAAGGGGCAGTGCAGTCGCTGCAGGCGGTCATCGACATCTTGCCGCACGCCGTAGACCTGCTGGCCGGCAAGACCGGCCACGAATAACTGCCCATGCGTTTTGAAGGGGCGCAGCTTCAGCTGCGCCGTCACAAGCCCCTTAAATTGTCATCCCGAGGAGGCCTTCAGGCCGA
>PLBD01000070.1 GCA_003135315.1 Acidobacteriaceae bacterium
CCGCAGGTATGGCCGAGCCAGGGGATGCCGACACGTTCGCCCATCGTCAGCCCCTCCACGCCTGTTCCGATCAAATCGATGCGACCGACGATCTCGTGACCCGGGATGATCGGCGTTCGCGGGTCCGGAAGCTCCCCATCGACCACATGCAGATCCGTCCGGCAGACGCCACAGGCGGCGACCTGGACGCGAATTTCGCTCGGCCCCGGCCGGCGATCCTCAAGTTCGGTCCATTCGAGCGGGCCCTTGACGTGGCTAAGTACCATGGCATGCATGGACGACCCTCCTGCGGCAACCAGGTATCAGCTTATCGCGGAAGCTCCACCGTGGGAGGCGCGTTCATGAGGCGTCTCGCAATGGCCTCCACCTCGGGCGGCGTCAGCGCAGAAAGGTCGACTGTTTCGGTGGCTATCACTCTCCGGGAAAGTTCGGAGTGATGATTCTTCAAGTGCTCCACCAGGACGTCCAGGGCACTGCTCTTTCCGGTTCCGTGTCCGACTAATACAATTTCATCCGCTGGCACCAATGACTTGGCCACCTCTTCATAGAAGGAGGTCTCTTCGGGAACGCGGTCACCCTGATAGTGCGCCTCCTTGCGATGAATCAGGTGATGGTGGAAGTGATGCGGATCGTACGGCTTGATCGTCACCCCAGCTTGACTGCCGAAGGGCAGTTGGTAGATATGGGCAGAGTGGTGATCGACTACGACGACCATGCGAGAGGTTGGCGCAAGCGCCGTCGGCGGCGATTCAGCCTCCACTCTCTTTAGGAATCGTCGCAGTCGCGATACCTCCTCGACACCCATCTCAGGCGTGTGTGGGCGCTTGAACAATTCTCTTTGCGTTCCGACCACGAAGGCGAATTCGTCTCCACCTTGTGGCTGCACATGGCCCAGATGCCCAATCAATTCCAGGGTATCGGTCCAATGTAAATTGCGCGGCAATTTGCCGTGGAGGACACTCTGGTGGAGCGCCTTGAGCTTGTGAGTGAGATGTTCGCTCACGCTAAGACGCTTAGGACACAGACGTGGTCTGATTGGTCAGTGCTGCTCAATTTAACCTCGCTCAATGTTGCATAGATTGTGCGTACGACGAAGTGTCCGACGGCATCGGACCGTGATGATTGAGATGCTACCAGACGGAAGGCCGCAGGTGCGGCCCTCCTTCCGCATCAGTAGGCGATGGTTATGTTGTCGACCACGTTTCGCACACCGGGAGTTGCCCAGGCGGAACTGGCCGCCAGCTCGCGTTCGGACCACGTGTGAACCTTACCGCCGAGCGTCACATCGGAGCCATGTACTTCCACCGTAATGTGCTGCGCCTCCGCCTTAGCATGACGCTTCAGGGCAGCCTCGATGTCCGCTTTGACAGCACTGACCGACGCTCTGGGTTTGATGGCGATCTCATCGCTGACGCCGGTGACGCCCATCAGATGTCTGATAGCATCACTGGCGCCCTTTCGTTGATAGTCCCACTCCACGTCACCTGAAAGAGTGATCCAGCCCTTTTCCGCTTTCACCTTGACTGAGCCAGGCACATAGCTGGTCCACTCCAGAACATTCTGAGCCGATCTTGCAATGTCGGCGTCAGTGCGCTGGTTCGATCCAGGCAGTCTGACCTCCATCTCGACAGCCAGCGCCTTGACGCCTGATACGCGTTGCGCTGCTCGCTCGGCATGGACTTTTTCCGAGTAACTATCGACGTGGCCCGCTAAGGTCACAATTCCGCCCTCAACTTCCACTCCGATCTTTTCGGCGTTGACCGAAGGCTCCCAAGCCAGCTCGGCGATGACGTCTTGTTTGAGCTGTGCGTCTGTTTTCATATCGGCTCGTCCGTTCGTAATAGGGAATGCAAGCTAACCGGAGCGGGCGATGAAGTCGGTGCGGCAACGCACGGTGGCGGAGATCTCCTGGACGAGGTGGCCCTCATCCAACCCACGTGCTGTCTTCCCACCAGCCAATAAGGGCGCACCCGTTGCCATACGTTGTCTGAAGGTTATGCCGCAGTGGTCCTCGCCTTGTTCACCTCGGCAATCACATCTTCGGCAACCTGCCGTGGTACCGGGTCATAGTGTGAAAACTCCATCGTGTACGAAGCCCGACCGCTGGTCATGCTGCGTAACTGCCCGATGTAGCCGAACATTTCCGACAAGGGCACTACAGCAACCACGGCAATGTTGGTGCCACGCTCGATCTGGTCCTGAATCGTCCCGCGCCGACGATTGAGATCGCCGATCACATCCCCGAGATGGTCCTCAGGCGTCACTGTCTCGACCTTCATCACTGGCTCGAGCAGGATCGGTCCGGCCATGCGAATACCTTCACGAAAGGCCGCCTTGGCTGCGATTTCGAAAGTCAACGCGTTGGAATCGACATCGTGATAGCTGCCGTCGGTCAGCGTTGCCCGAAAATCCACCGTCGGATAGTGCGCAAGCACGCCGTCTTCCATTTGCATGCGCAAGCCTTTCTCCACCGCCGGTACAAACTCCTTCGGCACCGAGCCCCCGGAAGTGTCATCGACGAACTCAAAGCCCGCACCGCGTTCCAGCGGCTCGAAGGTGATCCAAACTTCGGCGAACTGGCCCGAACCTCCGGTCTGCTTCTTGTGGGTGTATTTCTCTTCAACGGTTCGAGTGAAGGTCTCGCGAAACGCAACCTGCGGCTCGCCCATGACACCCTCGACGCCGAATTCCGTGCGCATACGATCGAGCGTGACTTCCAGATGCAGCTCGCCCATGCCGCGCAGGATGGTCTGGCCGGTCTCACGATCGGTTTCCAGATGCAAGGACGGATCGGCACGAACCATCTTGCCCAGAGCCGCGCCGAACTTTTCCTGCTCAGCCTTGACTTTCGCCTTCACCGATACGCTGATGACCGGATCCGGAAAGCGCATGCGCTCCAGGA
>PLBD01000214.1 GCA_003135315.1 Acidobacteriaceae bacterium
CGGGGTCCCGATTCGCGCCGCCTTTGCGCGAATTGGGGTGGGAAGCGGAGTCCTGGGCAGGTGGGAAAAACTAACTGAGTCCCGTAGGGACGGCACGGTTCTGGTGCTCTCACTTCAGACCTGTAAGTGCGGCCCTCGGGGGCTAAAGCCCCAAGTCTTATTGGGCCAATTACGGCACGGCTGAAGCCGTGCCCTGACACAGATTTGTCGCCTGCTGCTAGGGAATCGAGAACAGCTTCCAGCCATCGGCCTCGAGATTGAAGATGAAATCGATCAGCTTGCCGTTCGGGCAGCGATCGTTCTCAATCCGCGCGACCAACACCGCCTGTTGCACTCCGTTGCGCGTCATCGCGCTGGCGGCCGTGTGTACCTTCTTCGACTGCGTCAGTAACTCGCGATAGGAACAGGCGCGGGCGCTGTTGTCCAGATTGATGGGCGCATCGATGCAGGAAGAATCGAAGAGCTTGCAATACAGTCCGCGATGAGCGAGGAATTGCCGCTCCACTTCCGCGCGCGTTGCATGTTGCGTCTGCGGTCCCAAGTCCACGCCGTGTTCCGGGACGAACGACAGAACCTTCTTGGCGTTGCCTTCACGAATCGCGGTGAAGAAGTCCTGCTCCAGCGCGGCCGGCGTCGGAGTGCTGTCTGACTTGCCCGCAGGCGGCGAGGACTGCGCCGAAATCGCTCCGCAGCAGCCAAAGAGAATTGCGGCTCCTGACGCAAAACAGAAGAGCAGGCAACGGGCCCACACCGCTTTCATCCTTACTTGCCCGCCTTCTTGGCGCGCGCCTTACGAGCAGGCTTCGCCTTCCTGGCCTCACTCGCAGATTTTGTCTTAGCAGACTTCACTTTTTTCGCCGCCGGTTTCCCGCCGCCCTGCAATTCCAGTTGCCGTTTTTTGGGGAGCCGCTCCCACACAAGCCGGTATGAGTCCGCGATCAGATCGCGCAGCTCCAGATCGGGCAGAGTGTTGAGTTGTTCCAGGCTGACCCACTGCGCGCGCGCCATGTAGGGCGCGGGGCGAACCCCGGGCCGCTCGCACAACTCGGCAAAGTTCTCCGGGCTGCACTTGAACGACAGGCGCACCGGCGCAGGCTCCAGCGGGGTCACCAGAAACAGCTTGCCGTCCACCTTGAAGCACAGGTCGCATCCCCACTGCACGTTCTCGGTGGTGTGAGGAAACTGCAAGCAGTAGCGCCGAAGCGCGTCAATGTCCATCGGCTTCGTTCTCCTTGGCTGCCGGAGCGTCCGGCCACTCGCGCATCATCACCGTCTTGGTGTAGGCCAGGCGAAATCCGCGACGCTCCATGTTACGTTGCGAGCCGCTGCCGGGGTTCGTGCTCACCACAGCATACTCGCAACCGGCCAGCGCCGCCTCATGCAGCCGCTGCGCAATCAGCGCGCTCTGCACGCCGCGGCGGCGAAACTCCGGCAGCGTCGCGGTGCCGAACAACGCGGCAATGCGAGCTTCCGGAATGATGCGGCCGCCGCAGCCTCCCACGATGTTGCCGTCGATACGCGCGAGGAAAGCCAGCGCTCCGGGCAGGGCAGCGAATCCGCCGAATACTTCCTCGGCGACAGCGATGTCCTGAGCGAAGCCCTGGGCGATGGCGCGCATCCACGGCTTCGCCGTTTCCGGCGTCACCCGCTCGAGCACGACGCCATCAGGCGGAGAGAAAGGCTCCGCTTCGGATATCCGCCGAATGAGCACGGAATTGAACTCCGCGATGCGGTAGCCGCGTTCGCCAAGCAGAGTGCGCAACGATTCATCAGCCAGCGGCGAGAGTACGACGGTCGAAGGCACGGCGCGGCTGCGGAAGAATTGCTCCACGCGGTCCATGTCGTCGCGGGTGACTTCTCCATAGAGTCCCATGCCGACGATCTGGTTTGCGGGATAGGTTACGCCGCCGAAGAACGCCACCCCTCCGGCGACCTCCTCGGCAGCGATCGGGTGGGCGGGGCAATGGCGTCGCATGGCCTCGACGCAATCGGGCAGAATCGTTTCCGCCATCTCCAGGCGGCGGGCGAACTCCAGGTCAACAAAATCGGGAAGCTGCTGTGCAGCAATCGCTGTCATCGTTGGGTATCAACCTAGAAAAAATTGTAATCAAGTTGCAGGCGAAGTCCTCAGCAGCCGAAACCGCAATTATTCTGCGCCGTTTACGGACGGCCCGAAGGCCGTCCCGTTCAAAATTCAACTTGATAGATTGTGACCGGAAGAGTTCATTGCCGCAAGCTATGGCCGCAGCGCCCACATCAGGACGGCTCCCGCGATCAGCAGACATCCATGCACCCAACGCGGATAGCTGCGCTGTTGCGCCCGGATTGAGCTTTGCGGAAAGCCGAGCCTCCACACGCCGGATGCGGCAAGTCCGGCAAACAGCGTCCAGAAGTACCAACCCCGCCACAGGAGGCACGGAATTGCCAGAACCAGCAGCAGCGCGCCCACGGAGCGAACAACCCTCGGGTCGCTCATCCAGCGTTCGGTCAAAGCAGGCGCGGCGATGTGCCAAAGCCCGGAGACGAGCAGGACGGCCACCACGCTCCAGAGATAGACGATTTGGGCCATTGCCTCAGCCTACGCCGGCAGAAGTCCGGGCTGCGAGGCGATCCGGCGTCGCCGTTCGACTGCCGTAGGAAGACGTGTGTTAGCTTTTTGACATGACTCTCGCTGAACCCAAGTTCTCACTCAACGGCAAGCTCGCTCTCATTACCGGCGGCTCGCGCGGAATCGGTGCGGCCGCGGTGCGGATGTTCGCCGGCGCCGGCGCCCGCGTTGCCTTCAATTATCTGCGCGCGAAAACGGAAGCCGAGCGCCTGGTGCAGGAATGCGGCGCCGAGCGCTGCCACGCCGTGCAGGCGGACCTCACCGGCACAGCCGGCGCCGAAGCCCTGGTGCGAGCGGCAGTTGGGCGCTTCGGCGCGCTGGATGCGTTAGTCGTGAATCATGGCATCTGGCTGGGCGATGACGCCGCCATCGATCAGATGAGCGATGAGCAGTGGCACACCACGCTCGCCGTCAACCTGGACAGCAGCTTTGCCCTGATCAAACATTCCGTGGCGCAGATGAAGCTACAGGGAAACGGGGGGAACATCGTGCTGGTCAGCTCGACTGCGGGACAGCGCGGCGAGGCCGGCCACTGCGATTACGCCGCGACCAAGGGCGCGCTGATCAGCATGACCAAGGGACTTTCTACCGAGCTCGCGCCCTTCGGCATCCGCGTCAACTGCGTCGCTCCCGGCTGGGTCCAGACCGACATGACCGCCGACACGCTGAACGATCCTGAACGCAGCAAGAAAGTCTTCGCTGCCATTCCCGCAGGACGCGTCGGCACACCGGAGGAGATCGCCGCTCCAATTCTCTTCCTATGCACACGGCACGCGGGCTTCATCACCGGCGAAGTGTTGAATGTGAATGGTGGCGCGGTGCTGGTGGGGTAGATGGAACGGGCGGGCGCAGCCGGGTTTCAGTCGTGGGCTTGCGGGACGCGGTCGCTCAGAAAATCCAGAGACCTCTGCACGGGCGTGATTCGTCCCTCTTGCCCGAACTCGTAGGGTTCGCCTCGCCAGAGGAACTTGTTGCCGATGAAGCTGGCCACCCAGGTGCAGAAGCCCAGCAGGTCGCGCAGCGGATAGAGCCAGCACAGCCATAAGGAGCGCGGGTCGCGCAGAACTCCCCAGCCCACCACGATGGCCAGCAGCATCCGGTTGAGCCACGCCATGGCAAACAGCGCCTCACCGGCATGAATCCCGTGTTCGTGGCCGAGTCCCAGCAACAGCGCCAGCAAGCCGAACGGTACGGCATACGTCAGGCCGGAGCCGACATGTCCCCAGGGCCGCGAGAAACGGGTGCTCTTCATCCAGCGCAACTGGTCGCCGAAGGTGCGCTGAAACGACCGCACGGCGAGCACGTGACCCACGGTGTAATGCGACAGTTCGACCTGGTAGCCGGCCCCGGCGATGAGGTTGCCGAGCACGAAATCGTCGGAGTAGAAGCCGGCGGTTTCGCGAATCCCGCCAATCGCTTCAATCGCGTCGCGACGCACGGCTATCGCCGCTCCCAGCGCGAACTTCATGCCCTCAATCATGTCGGCCACCATCACGCCCGATGGCATCTCCACCGACATGCCCAGCGCCTCCAGTCGCGACCAGAATCCGCTGTCCGGGATTCCCTGGTACAGGCAAGTGACCAGGCCGACCTTTGGATTCAAGAGCGGGGGCACCACATTGCGCAGAAAGTCCGGCCCCACCAGGACATCGCTGTCGCCGATGACCAGATAGTCGTTGTCCGACGAGGCGATCATTTTGGCCAGCGAAAAAACCTTGGCGTTGGGCCAGGAGGGGTCGCCGGAAATCACCACCTGGGTACGCACGCCTGGGTATTTGGCGCGAAGTTTTTCCACCACCACCAGGGCTTCGTTGTCCCGGCTGCGGGCGCCGAAGATGATCTCGAAATCCGGATAGTCCTGCCGAAAGAAGCTCTCCAGGTTGGCCTCCAGCCTGGGCTCCATGCCGTGGACGGGCTTGAGGACGGTCACCGGCGGCAGATTCTGCAAGGGCGTGGCTTGGGCTTGCGCCCGGAGCCGCCGCGACGCCTGCGCGTAGCGGAAAGCCGCGACCATCACCATGCCGAAATAAACTGTGGACGTGAGAGAGCCGAACAGCGCCAGACACCACAAGAGGTATCGGACGGAATGCTCCAGGAGGTTTGCTCCTGCCACAGTAAGGGATGTTACAAACATACGAATTCGTATTGTACCTGCTCGCGCGAAGGCCGACGCGTGATCATGTCCCCTCGGTAGTGCCGGCGCCGCTTCCGGCGAATGCGGCTATGGCTGCCTGGCCCAGGCTGATGCCGCCATCGTTCGGCGGAACGGCGTGGTTGGTCCAGATCGCCAGCGGCTCGCCGCTCAGCAGATCGCGCACGTCCGACAACACCAACTCGTTCTGGAAAACGCCGCCGGAGAGCACGACCGTATCGAATTGCCGCTCTCGGCAGAGCGCTTCGATCGCTGAACACAGTCCCTGCGCGACCCCAAGTTGAAATGCCCTTGCAATGTCCGGTTGCTTGCGGCCACGTTTCCGGTCCTCGGCCACGGCTTGCAGCAGCGGGCGAAAATCCAATTCGCCGTCTTCGAACGGAAAGGGATAAGCGGTCGAGCCGTCGCTCTTGCGAGCCAGAGCTTCCAGCCACATCGCGGCCTGTCCTTCGAAGGTTATGGCGCGGGTAAAGCCCAGCAGCGCCGCGGCCGAATCGAACAGCCTTCCGATCGACGTGGTCGGAAAGCTCCGCACATCTTTGCGCACGAGTTCAAGCGCTTGCTGATAACGCGACGGGAAATCGAACGGCCCTGTGCTCAGGTCGGGCAAGCCTTCGATCTGCGCCAGGAATCCGGCCGCAGCCTGCACCGGATGCTGCGCGGCCGCGTCGCCACCGGGAAGACTTGCGCGCCGCAAATGGGCCACGCGCTGAAAGCCCTCGCGCACGCTTCCAGCGAAAAACTCGCCGCCCCAGATGCTGCCGCCATCGCCATATCCCGTGCCGTCGAAGCTCACGCCCAGGACGGGCTTGTCCCATTCACCGCGTTCGGCCAGCACCGAAGCTACATGCGCGCGATGATGTTGCGCGGCGAGCTTTTCAACGGCGGGAAGGCTTTGACAATACGTCGTCGAGAGGTACTGCGGATGGGCGTCATGCACCACCAGCAGATCATCCCAGCTCACGTCGTACATCGAGACCAGATCGCGGATCGTCTCCTGGAAAGCCTGAAATGCCTGGTAGTGGTCGAGATCGCCAATGTGCTGGCTGACGAAGGCCTGCCCGTCGACCACCAGCGTAACTGAGTTCTTCAGGTCGGCGCCGACGGCGAGAAGCGGCCGCGCGATCGGTAGGTTCGCCACTGCGCCGGGAGCGTAGCCACGTGAACGCCGCAGGATCGCAGGACCGAAGGTGCCGACGCGCGCGACCGAATCATCCACACGCCGCGCGATGGGCCGCTCACCCACCAGGAATGCGTCGGCCACACCGGCCAGCCGGTCGTAGGCATCCTGCTCATCGTAGGCGATGGGTTCGCTCGACCGATTGGCGCTGGTCATCACCAGAACATCGGGCGCGCCGGCCGCGAACAGCAGGTGATGCAGCGGAGTGTAGGGAAGCATGACGCCGAGATCGTCGTTGTCCGGCGCTACGCCCGGTAGTTCTGACTTTGCCGGCGCCAGAACAATCGGGCGCGCGGGAGAGGTGAGCAGCGTCTCAACCTCCGGCGAGACTTCGATCACGGTGCGCGCGGCGTCCAGGTCCTTGACCATCACTGCGAACGGTTTCTCCTTGCGATACTTCCGTTCCCGCATCGCGCCTACGGCCGCTGGATTGCGAGCGTCGCAAGCCAGGTGATACCCGCCCAGTCCTTTCACGGCGACGATCTTTCCTTGCCGCAAAAGCTCGACAGCGCGCTGAATTGCCTGGTCATCGCCGCGCGTCGGACCCTCTGCATCCTGCAGGAAATAGTGCGGGCCACATCCCGGACATGCGACGGGCTGAGCATGAAATCGCCGGTTGGCGGGATCGTGATATTCAGCGTGGCAATACGCGTCGAGCGGCCACGATTTCATCGTCGTGTTGGGACGGTCATAGGGAAGCGCAAGGATGATGGTGTAACGCGGCCCGCAGTTGGTGCAGTTGATGTAAGGATACTGATAGCGCGGATTGGCCGGGTCAGAAAGCTCTTGCAGACATAGATCGCAAACCGGCAGGTCCGGCGAAATGCGCACCGTGGGCCGCTCGCGGCGCTCGCTCTCGCGAATGGTGAATCCCGTTAAGCCACTGGGCTCGACAGGCTGGACTTCGATATCAGATATGGCGGCGGCAAGCGGAGCTTGCGTTCGTATCGCTTCGATAAATGCCGCCAGTCTCTGTTCCGCACCCTCAACATAGATGGCGACGCCCTCTTCGCCGTTGAGCACCCATCCCGCGAGTCCGTGCTCCTGCGCCAGGCGATAGACAAACGGGCGAAAGCCGACTCCCTGGACGACGCCGCGAACGCGAATGGAACGGGCCGACTTCATCCCGACATTTCCCCGCAAATTACCGGTACAGCAATGGCTGATAGGGCAGGTGTTTGCCTTCCACGATCGCCTCCGGATTGTAGGTGACGAGGGCTTCGGCGACTTCTGCCCCGGCGATTTCGGCCACGGCGTCGCGCGCCTCGGACAGGACCGGCTTGCGACGGACCGGATCGTGCGCGTCGCTGGCAATGACGTGAACGGCCTCGCGCTTTAGCAACCACTCGACCATCTTCCTGGAACGGCTGCCCCACGCGCCGGTCACGGCATTGGCGGTGATCTGCACCAGGCAGCCCTGCTCCACCAGCTTGAGCACCAGATCGGGGTTCTTGAGCAGCGGCTGATTGCGTTCGGGATGGGTGATGATGGGAACCATGCCGCTGCTGCTGATCGTAAAGACGTCCTGCATCACGCTTGGCGGAATGCCGTAGTCGCTGAATTCGATCAGCAAGTATTGCGAATCGCCAATGGGGTAGCGCCGCGGATTCGCCAGCGCGTCCTGAATGTTGTCGTAGGAGAAATGGAAATCGCAGCCCAGGCTGAAGGTCAGCTGGCCNNTGCGGCGTGGCCACGATGTGGGTGATTCCGTCCTCGATGGCCAGGCGGCACATTTCAGCAGTCATCTCCCACGACTTCGAGCCGTCGTCAATTCCCGGCAGAATGTGGCAATGAATGTCGACCATGAGTTGCGCTGCTTTGAAGGGGCGCACCTTCAGGTGCGCCGTTGATCGTACTCATCAGAGGGCTTTAGCCGCTGAGGAAACGCCTTTGCCGCCGACTGAAGTCGGCTCAGGATTTGAAAGACAATTTCAACGGCACAGCTAAAGCTGTGCCCCTTCAAAACAGAACGCAGGGGCTGAAGCCCGCTTCAT
>PLBD01000049.1 GCA_003135315.1 Acidobacteriaceae bacterium
GAACAAAATGGTGCCCATCGACGACGGCGACCAGCACGATCTTCACACCCGCTTCCTGATTCTGCGCGAAGGTCACATCATCTTTGAAGGGACCGCCGCAGAGCTGTTGCGCTGCCACGATCCCTACATTCGGGAATATCTGAGCTAGATGTTCTGCGACGGGGGGTAGCTGCATAGGCGGCAAGAAAGTCCCACCCCTTAACGTCGCTGGTAGCCTGCATTAACCAGCCATCTGTTGGAGTCAAAAAGGGAGGGTCGTGTTTATAATTGCGCGCTACTCTCGGGAGGAACTCATGGCGAAGCTTTTTGTTCGCATTCTGCTTTGTATTTTGTTGACTGTGCCGGTGGGGGCGCAGACCGTTGCCATTCGCGCCGGCAACCTGATTGATCCGGCTACCGGCACTGTCGCGAAGAACCAGATCATTCTGGTCAAGGACAAGAAGATCGTAAGTGTAGGCGCGGGCCTTGAGATTCCGAAAGATGCCGAAGTCGTCGATCTCTCCAGTGAATGGGTCATGCCGGGCATCATGGACGCACACACGCATATCACGCAGAGTGTGCGCTATTTTCACGACCTGTACGCCAACTATCTGCGCGAAGACACGCCTATGCGCGCGCTACGCGGCCTTTGGACCGGGCAATTGCTGCTCAATGCCGGCATCACCACGGTTCGCGATGTGGGCAACGACGCCAACTTTGCTGCGGTGGCGCTGCGCCAGGCGATTGATAAAGGCTGGTTCGTCGGGCCGACGGTGCTGACCGCCGGGAAGATTATTGCGCCGTTTGGCGGGCAGACGAAGGGCATTCCGCAGGAAATCGGACCGTTCTGGCAGTTTGAATATTACGACGCTGACAACGTCGAAGAGATCCGTAAGGCCGTGCACGAGAATATTTACTACGGCGCGGACTTGATCAAGCTGGTGGCGGACAATTCTTCGTATCACTATTCGGTTGAGGAAATCCGTGCCGCCGTTGAGGAAGCGCATCATGCGGGACTCGCCGTAGCGGTTCACGTTCTCGGCGGGGAGGCGGCTTCTAACGTGATTGAAGGCGGCGTCGATTCGGTGGAGCATGGATTTTTTCTCACTGACGATCAGTTGAGGCGCATGAAGGAGAAGGGCATCTTTCTTTCGGGCACGGATTTCCCAGCGGCGCATTTCGTCGCTGGAGGGGTTCCGGAGGGCAACCAGATGGGCGCGGCTATTGTCGACCGCCTGACGCGCGCTTATAAGATCGGTGTGAAAATGGCGTTTGGCACGGACATTGTCACCGATGCCCCCAACGAAACCCGCGTGGACATGACGTGGGACTATCTTGCGATCTGGACTAAGGCGGGCGTGCCTCCGGCGGAAATTTTGAAATGCATGACGACGAATAATGCGGAGCTGTTCCGCATCGCGAAGCAACGCGGGGCGATCGCCAAGGGATTGTACGCCGATATCATTGCGATGCCTGATAGCCCGCTCGCGAACATCGAATCGCTGCGCAAAGTGAATTTCGTGATGAAGAATGGGGCGGTGGTGAGGAAGCCCAAATGAACTCAAAGGGCGGAAGCCATTGGCTGGATAGGTTTCTCGGCTATCGAGAGAGCTGATCCCGAAGCCACGCTAGCGGGGCTTCGGGATGACCAGTGGAGGCCGACATCGGCACGACTGAAAGTTGTGCTCGGACGCAAACAAGGATCGCCGGCTGAAGGTGGCCCCTACTTGGCGGCAGCAGCGGCGCGCATCTTGGCGAATTCGGCCTGGCGCTCCTGCATGCGCGCCAGCCGCTCGCGGCTTTCCGCCGAGCCTTCGACTATCTTCTCGAGGTTCTGGAGGAACTCGGGCGACTTCATCACCTGCCGCATCTGCTTAACGAAAGGCTGTATCTTGGCGTACACAAAGTACATTTCGCCCAACGTGTCTTCCGCGAGATCGGCATTGAGCGTCCCATGCACGATTAGCGAGGCAACCATCTCCCAGTAGCCAAAGACCTGGCGCACATAGGCGTTTTCCTTGGTGCCGAACGCGCCCACGACTGCCATCAGCTCTTCAAAGGTCGAGGGGGAAAACATACCGACGAAATCGCGCGCCTGACGCATGACCGCTTCGCGGCGCAGATCGTAAAGTTTAAGGACGAGTCTTGCATCCTCGTAAGTAGGCTGTGAATTGCTCATGATTCCTCCAGGTGAGATCAGGTTGGAAAAGCCGTCATGACGACGGCTTCTCTTTACATTAATGATGAGACTTCTTTTCTGGCTTCAGCGGCACTACTTCTGTGCTGGAGCCGGCATCTTGGAGAAGGCTTCTTTAGCGCGGCGCTCCATCTCTTCGGGCGAAACGTCTTCCACGTGTTGTCCCAGCGCCCAGCGATGGCCAAACGGGTCGGTGAGCTGTCCGTAGCGATCACCCCAGAACTGATTTGCCAGTGGCATGGTGACCACGGCGCCGGCTTTGACAGCCCGATCGAAAAGCTCGTCGACGTTTTCGGAGTACAGATTCAGCACTACGGGGCTTCCGCCCAGCGTCTTCGGCGAGCCGCAGCCAAAGCCGGGGAACTCGTCCGCCAGCATGATCCTGGAGTCGCCGATTCTTAGATCCGCGTGCATCACTTTGCCATCCGGCGTGTAATGAACACCGGCGGCCTTTGCGCCGAAAGCAGCCTCGTAGAACGCGACAGCCGCAGCCCCATTATTGACGATGAGGTGCGCCGTAATCGAGTGCGTGCCCTCGGGAACGCCTTTCACTTGTCCCGCCATACTCTCACCCCTTCCGATGAATGTGCCGGCCTGAGGCCGGCAGCTTGGATTGACAATCCGACTATTATGCAACAGCCTCGGGCCTGAGTTCGCGCGAGTAGTCACATTTAACCGAGCTTTCATCCCCGGCTGTCTTCTTGCCGCGGCGTTTGGGCTGGTCGGTGTCCGTGCGCTTGTTATTCGGACACACCAGGAAAGTTCCCGCCTTCAGGGTCTTCTCCAGAAGGTAGGGACTGCCGCATTCCGGACAAGGCTCGTCAACCGGCTTATACGCTGACGTGAACTTGCACTTCGGATAATTCGAACAGCCGTAGAACAGATTGCCGCGGCGCGCCTTCTTCTCCGCCAAGTCTCCAGTCTTGCACTCCGGACACTTTACGCCAATGTAATTCTGCTTGACCCACTTGCACTCGGGATAGCCGCTACACGAGATGAACTCGCCGAAACGGCCGTGGCGCAGCAGGAGATTTCGCCCGCACTGCGGACACTTCTCGTCCAAGGGAATGTCCGGAACCTTCTTGCCTTGATCGAGCCGGCGCGTGGTCTTGCACTCCGGATATCCGGTGCAGGCCATGAACTGTCCGAAACGGCCGCGCTTCAGAACCATCGGCCGGCCACAGTTCTCGCAATATTCCTCCTGAGTGGTCTCCTGTACGTCGGCCGAGTCCAGGTCGGGCAGGTCGATGGGATTCTCTTTGGTAAAGGTGCAGCTGTTGGGATCGGTCTTGTCATACGCACTGCAGGCGTAGAACGACCCGTGCTTACCCCACTTGATAACCAGCGGCGAGCCGCACCGTTCGCACTTCTCATCGGTGGGCTTCTCCATCCGCTTGACGTTCTCCATGTGCTTTTCGGCGTAATGGAGCTCTTTCTCGAACTTCTTGTAGAAGTCCTTCAGCGCGTCGGTCCAAGTCTCCTTGCCGTCTTCGATCTCGTCCAGTTCTTCTTCCAGTCGCGCCGTGTATTGCGGATCGAAGATGTCCTTGAAATTGGCCACCAGCAGGTCGGTAACCACCAGGCCGATCTCGGTGGGGATAAATCTCCCGCCGATCTTCTGCACGTACTGGCGCTCCTGAATGGTGCTGATGATGGCAGAGTAGGTCGAGGGCCGGCCGATGCCGCGCTCTTCCAACTCCTTCACCAGCGACGCCTCGTTGAAGCGCGGAGGCGGCTCGGTGAAATGCTGCTCCGGACTCAAGCCTTTCAGCGTGAGCTTCTGACCTGCAACCAGCAGCGGCAACTTGTGTTTGAGCGCCTCATCTTCTTCGTCCTTACTGTCCTTCGACTCCTCATAGACTTTGAGGAAGCCTTCGAACTTCAGCACCGAACCAGTCACGCGGAAGCGGTAAATTTCGTTACCGTTTCTCGCGTCAATATCCACGGTCGTCTGATCGAAGACCGCGGGATTCATCTGCGAGGCCACAAAGCGCTGCCAGATGAGCTTGTAGACCTTGAACTCGTCTTCCTGCAGGAACTGCTTGACCGAATCGGGATGCCGAGCCACCGAAGTCGGGCGAATCGCTTCGTGCGCCTCCTGCGCCGCTTTTCTTGACTTGTAGGTGTTTGGCGACTCGGGCAGAAACTCCTTGCCAAAATCCTTGCCGATGAACTCGCGCACTTCGGCCAGCGCGTCGTTCGACACCTGAGGCGAGTCGGTGCGCATGTAGGTGATGAGTCCGACGGTGCCTTCTTCGCCTCCCAGATCGATGCCTTCATACAGGCGCTGGGCGATCATCATGGCGCGCTTCACGCTGAAACGCAGCTTGCGCGAAGCGTCCTGTTGGAACTTGCTGGTGGTGAACGGCGCTGCGGGGCTGCGGCGGCGCTCGCGCGTATCGACCGAACGGACAGCCCAGTCAGCCGTCTCCAGTGCGGTCTTGATCTTTTCGGCCTCTTCGCCGTTCGGGATGGCCGTCTTCTCTTCGCCGATACCCACGAACCGGGCGTCGAATGCCGGCGGCTTCTGACCTTGCAGATGCGCGTCGATGGTCCAGTACTCTTCCTTGATGAACGCCTTGATCTCGCGTTCGCGTTCGACAATCAGGCGCAGAGCGACGGTCTGCACGCGTCCGGCTGACAGGCCGCGACGCACCTTGTCCCACAGCAGCG
>PLBD01000052.1 GCA_003135315.1 Acidobacteriaceae bacterium
TTCGGGACCAGGGGGTCGGAGGTTCAAATCCTCTCTCCCCGACCAATCTTTGCCCAGCGGCACCCGTTCAACCTACAAGACTTGATACCTCGCCTCCGGCGTCGATCTCCTATCGCACGGCTGAAGGACTCAATGCCTCCCCGCTCTGCTAAGTTCGATTCCGCAACTTAACGCGGCGCAGATTTTCACATGACTGAAATACGTTTTCCACTATGCTCAGGACGCTGTGCCGTAGTAGGATTTTGCGGCATTTCGTGGGCCGCTATGGATTGACTGGCGCCGGATGATGGGGGACATGCGATGAAAACATACTGCGCGAGTATCCAATCTTGCGTTCGACTCCAGAAGTGGACGACTAACCTTTTCGCCGCGGTTATCGCGATCGCTTTTCTGGCCGTCAGCGCCAGCGCCGACACCACTACTTGCACCACGGGACAACTGCCGAACGGAGATGGCGGAGACCTCATCGTGTCCGGCGGCACGTGCACGGTCGTAGCCGGCACCTACCAGTACCACAACGTGAACATCATCAGCGGCGGCACGCTGCTGTTTACGGACGCGCAGATCGACTTTTGGGCGGAATCCATTCTGGTGGAAAACACGGGCACCCTGATTGCCGGCAGCACCACCACGCCCATTGGGACCGCCGGCGGCCAGGTCACCTTTCACCTGTGGGGTGCGGACCAGGGCACGACCGGCAGCGCGCAGGGCATCGTTTGCCAAACGCCCACATCGGACACAGTCGGCCCGTGCGGAATCCCCTTGAGCATCTGGACGTCGAACGTGGCCATGGAGATTGATCCGACCTCGTGCGCGTCGAACTCTTTGCCCGGCGGGGTCACGGATTGCTTCTACCAGTACATGCCCATCGACTATGACGGAGGAGGCACTACTCCCGGCTACTTTGGCTACAAGGTGCTGGCGGTGTCCTACGGAGGCACGCTGCAATTGTTCGGCAAGAAGGGAGCGACCTACGAGAATCTGGCTCCCTCGAGTTCCGGCAAGAGTTGGGTACGGCTAAACGGTTCGCTGAGTGCGGGCGCAACCACGCTGGTCCTGGACCGCAAAGTGGACTGGCAGGCAGGCGACCAGATCGTCCTGACCACCACCGACTACCTGCCGGGGCACTCCGAGCAGTTGACCGTGCAAAGCATCAACTCGGACCAGAAAACCATCACCTTCACCCGCAATGGCACTGCGTGTTCGGGCTCCGGAGTTTGCTACATCCACAACGGGGAGACCTTCGACACCAGCGCGGTTCCCGCGGGAATTGGTCCTGACCAAGATCCCGCCGTCACCTGCTCCGCTGGCCAAACCCGCTGTGTGGAGACGCGCGCGGCAGTGGGACTGCTGACGCGCAGCATCGCCATCGTCTCCGGCGGCGATACCCTGGGCTCGCCCTTCCCTGGTTACAGCAATTGCATCAGCGGCAATCCCCCAACCTGCAGCAGCACGCCCGGCGATTGCTACTTCTTCGGCGGGCATACGATTGTGCGCCAGGGCTTTCAGTCGTACCAGGTACAGGGCGTGGAGTTTTATCAACTGGGACAGGGTGGACGCATCATGCACTATCCGGTTCACTTTCACATGGCGCGCCAGACTACTTCGAATACTTTTGTCGCCGATTCCTCGGTGTGGGAATCCATGACGCGCTGGTACACCATCCACGCCACCGAAGGGGTGACGCTGGCGCGCAATGTGGGCTTCCTGTCGATCGGACACGGATACTACCTGGAGGACGGCACCGAGACGAACAACGNNAGCGATCGTGAACGCGGAGAATCCGCGGTGTGTCCCGGGTATTCTGGCGGCGGCGGAGCCAACATCGGGCGCAACCGACCAAGTGCCCTATTCCACCGACGTGGATCACCCTGCGCCGTACTGGATCATGAACGGCTGGAACGATTTCCAGTACAACATGGCCAGCGGAGCAGGCGCCTGCGGCATGTGCTACTGGCTGACGCCCGGCGGCAACAGCGGCAACTCGCGCTATGAGTATTGGGGGACGGGCTACGCCGCCGAACAACAGGTGGATACCCAGAGCCGCTACGGAACCACTCCGCTGAAGAGCTTCGTCGGCAACTCCTGCGCGAGTTCGCAGAACGCCTTTTTTACGATTGGGCAAAGCGTTCAGTGCTTCGGACTGGTTTCCAACGGCGATTCCGGCGCGCCCCTCGTCCCCAGGGTGATCAATTCGCTGGCTCCGGCAATCGGCACGAACGCATCGCAGAACTACTATCCCATGGTGAATCCGAGCCAAGGGCGCTATCCCACGTTCTGCCCTCCAAACCTGGATTGCAGTAGTAACAGTTCGGTCCCGACATGTGCGGCGGGCACCGAACAAAATTGCGCGGTCACAACGATCGACCGCTTCACCACATCGTTTAATTGGGCGGACACGGGCTTCGCCGCGCTGTGGCTGCGACCGCAATGGTATTTGCTGTCCAACAGCGCCATTACGGATGAGCAGAATGGAGGGGTTACGTTTGTCTCGGGCGGCGGCTACGGCACCTCGGATGAAATCCCCGGCTACTGGGCGCTGGCCCA
>PLBD01000626.1 GCA_003135315.1 Acidobacteriaceae bacterium
TCCTGGTTCCCCAAGCCACCCAGATAGACAATGCGTCGTACTCCAGAATCGCGCGATACATCGGCGAAATTGTGGGCGGCTTCGCGGTCTTCTTGTTCGAACTTACCCGAAGATCCCATGGAGTGGACGAGGTAATACGCCGTCTGCACTCCTGCCATCGCCGGCACTAGTGAACTGCGATCCAGGCAATCTGCTTTAACGACTTCCGTGGAAGCATCAACTCTTGGTCTAAGAAAATCAGGGCGCCGAGCCAGGCAGCGAACCGGCCAGCCCGCTTTCTCCAACTCCTTGAGTAGGCGCCCCCCTATGTAGCCTGATGCTCCCGTTAGCAGGACGAGCGGGCGATGATCTGGGCCCATTAAATCTCCTCATTCCGCCCACTGAGCTAGGCTGGCCTGATCCTAGCATTTCCCGGATCACTCGTTTTTCACGAAACGTTAATAACCGAAGCACCTGGGTTTGTGCTTCGTCGGCTTTACTTTATGGGCGCCCTCCTTGATCTACTAGCGGGCTTGGCCCGATTCTGCCAGAGTCACGGGCAACCCGGAAGTAATGCCCAGGATGGACTCTCCACGACGCTGGCCGGAAGTCCTTTCGCGGAAGTGTGGAACGACGTCTCCTCCCGGCCTGGGTTCGCTTAACGGCTTAATGGAGCCATTTGGAGCCTCAAGGAGCGAGGCCAGCGAAGCTAAGCCATTGAAAGAAATGGTAGGCACGAGGAGACTCGAACTCCTGACCTCTACCGTGTCAAAAACCTCTGCTTGATTGGCTGTGATGAGCAGGAATTGGCAGAAGTAGCAAACCCCTCACCAACTTACCCTGAAATGCCCGAATTCCACGTAGGCTCCAGTTGCACCCAGTTAGCACCAGTTAGCAGGGGTTGGTAAGCCTTCCCACGGTACAAGTTACGGTACATTTTCTTGCGGCGTCAGTTCCCTACCCGAACGGTACGGAGTCTGAGGATCCAAGGAAATCCTTGCCAAGTGGAGATTAATGAATCTCAAACCGCTGGTTCATTTGAGTTACATGAATCTCCTGAATGGACCTTCCTGTTTTAGAATCCATCACGCACCAAGCATGGTTGAGATAAGTGTCCTGTTTCAATTTGGAGTGCCCGGCAAATCTTGTACCAGTGGATGTGAGGCAAACTGGTATGAGAGGAGCTTGAAATGGGACGAGGAAAGAAGTATTCGGCGGAGCAGATCGTGAGTTTGTTGCGGCAGATCGAGGTGGGAACGGCCAACGGGAAGATGACGCCGCAAGCCTGCAAGGAAGTCGGGATCACGGAACAGACCTACTACCGGTGGCGCAAGGAGTATGGTGGTTTGCAGGTGGACCAGGCGCGACGGCTAAAGGAGTTGGAGCAGGAGAACGCGAAGCTGAAGCGTCTGGTAGCTGAGCTAAGCCTGGACAAGCTGGTGTTGAAGGACATCGCCTCGGGAAACTTCTAAGCCCTGAACGACGACGCTGTGCGGTTGGCCACGCGCGACAAGCGCATGGCGTGAGTGAGCGCTGGGCGTGCCGGGTGGTGAAACAGCCACGCGGCACGCAGCGCTACCGGCCGACGCAGCGGGACGACGAAGATGCACTCACCCAGGCCATCGTTATGTTGGCCAGCCAGTATGGCCGCTACGGCTATCGCCGGATCACGGCGCTGTTGCGGCATGCAGGCTGGCAGGTGGGCAAGGACCGGGTCGAACGGATCTGGCGTCGCGAGGGGCTGAAGGTTCCCAAGAAGCAGAAGCCGCGAGGGCGGCTATGGCTGAACGATGGCTCGTGCGTACGGCTGCGGCCGGAGCGACCCAATCACGTCTGGTCCTACGATTTCGTCAGCACCTACACGCACGATGGAAGGACGGTGCGGATGCTGAACCTGATCGATGAGTTCACGAGGAAGTGCCTGGCGATCCATCCCCGGCGCAGGTTGAACAGCCGGAACGTGATCGAGGTTGTGGCTAACGCCATGATCGAGCACGGAATCCCGGAGCATATCCGCTCGGATAATGGCCCGGAGTTCGTGGCCAAGGATCTGCGGAAGTGGCTGGCCGACATCGGAACTAAGACGCTCTACATCGAACCCGGCTCACCCTGGGAGAACGGCTATTGTGAAANNCTTCAACTCGAAGCTGCGCGACGAGTTCCTGAACGGAGAAATCTTCTACTCACTGAAGGAGGTGCAGGTGCTGGCCGAACGTTGGCGGGTCTATTACAACACCGTGAGACCACACTCTTCGCTGGGCTACAGACCACCGGCACCAGCAGCCCGGCAGATGGAAGACAATGCGGGGCATGGAAAAGTGGAAAGCAAAGAACGCTTTCCACTTTTCCACACCCCCGACTGCGACGGGATAAGTACAAAACCCGCTGCGTTACACTAATAATGCGGAGAGCATCTTTATGCAGAGTACTGGCACCGTAGGAGAGGATGAACTTCTTTAAGGACAAAATGATGGGCCGATCGTTAGAGAGTGACAGCTTCGCATAATCTGCAATAGCCTTAACTTGACTTGACTGTCTGACCGATTGAATCGCTCTCGCGATGCGCGACAACCAGCTAGCAGGAACCCAACTTCCGTATTGCCGACAATTCGGGCGTTGATGACGAGAAGCGCGTTATCGGGACCGCCCACTTTTGCTGCCGACACGGCGTCTCTCAGGATTTATCCGGCACGGACTTCTCATGACTCTTCCGCGTACAATGCCGGTAATAGCGGAGCGAATAATGAACTCAATCGAGGCACAACGGTATGCGCGAGTGGCTGGTGTACTGGTTCTTATTTCCCTTTTCGCCGGAGGATTCGGTGAGGCGTTCGTCCCGGGAAAGCTCATCATGCCAGGCGATTTTCATGAAACCGGCTTGAAAGTCGCCGCTTCGCTCGGTTTGTTCCGAGCCGGCTTTGTTTCCTACATGGTTGAGGCAGCGTGCGACCTTTCTCTGACGGCCATCTTCTATCTACTACTCCGCCCGGTCAGCCGCCCGCTGTCCCTCATCGCAGCTTTCTTCGGCTTGTTTGGCACCGCCACATTTGCCGTTGGCGAAATCTTCTACTATTTCGCCGCTTTACCACAGTTGGACGTGCACTTCGCCGCGGCCCTCAGTCCGGACGCTCGTACTGCTTTTGCTTATGTTTGTCTCAAGCTCTACGGGACCGTCTTCAACATATTTGCCGGGTTTTACGGAGCCGAGACCATGCTGCGCGGATACCTGTTTTTGCGCTCCGGGTATCTTTCACGTGTGCTTGGAATCTTATTGCTGCTTGGCGGCGCAGGATTCGTTCTCAAGAACCTGTGCACTTTGCTCATTCCACAATACGATTCCATGTTCTTTGCGAGTCCCATGTTCCTGGCCATGCTCGGCATGGCTGTTTGGCTTCCGCTCAAAGGGATCAATCAACATCGCTGGGACCAGTGGCAGACCCATGATCAAGGAATTGAATAACGAGCGAAACGATCAAAAACTCCGGATTCATCCTAAATAAGTCGGCTTGTCGGAAACGATCTCCGCACTTGGCATCATTCTGGGCGGATTACGGGCAAACCGGAAATTGAGGTTCAGCCGAGTCCGACAGTTCCGTTTCGTCCTCACAACAGCGCGTGTAACGTCAAGTCTCGGCTATCACACATAATCATGATGCTCCCAAGGAGGGGGAACATCATGCTGGTTCGCTATTTCAGGCGGCCATCGCGTATCGAGCAACTGCGCAGTAGCACCGGTGGTCATCTGCTCGAAGGGTTCGCCCAAACGCTTTGCCAGAGCCGCTATCAATGGGTTGCCGCTCGCAAACACATCCGGGCAGCCGAACACTTCATTCATTGGATGGGTCATCGAGGACTGTCGATCAGGGCGATTGAGGAACGATTTGCCGGAGAGTTCCTCAGTCACTTAAAACGATGCCGATGCCAGGGACACCGGCCGCCGGTGAAACCCGAGCGGCAGAAGTACAGCGTGGGTCTTTTCTTTCGCTATCTGCGGCACGCTGGCATAGCCACGGCTCCAACTTCTCGTGAGCGCGTGCCGGAATCGCCCCTGTTAGTGCTCTTCTGTGACTGGATGCGCCGGCAACGCGGGGTCTCTAACGCCACTCTTTCCATTTACAGCTTCGAACTGGGCGCCTTAATCAAGAAACTCGGCGAAGATCCAAGCAGGTATGACGCGAAAAGCCTGCGGCAGTTTGTCTTGGAGAAGAGTCAGCACTCGGGATGGGCCTCTGCGAGAAAGTGCATC
Source organism: Acidobacteriaceae bacterium (assembly GCA_003135315.1). GTDB lineage: Bacteria > Acidobacteriota > Terriglobia > Terriglobales > Acidobacteriaceae > Bog-257. The sequence continues at coordinate 4,226 of PLBD01000626.1, forward strand.
TGCGCCATCCGCATGTTGCTTCGCTTCCTGATCTCGCAGGGAAGGTGCCCCGACTATCTTTATGCTTCAATCCCAACTTTCGCCCATTGGCGGCTCTCTGCTTTGCCATTCTGTTTACAAGCCGATCAGGTCGAACAGGTCATCGCGTCGCCCGATCTGGCGACTTCGCTCGGAAGGCGAAACCGAGCGATTCTTCTCTTGCTCGCACGCCTGGGGCTTCGGGCGAGCGATATTGTTCAGCTTCGGCTCGACGACCTCGATTGGAGAGAAGGGATGAACCGAGTTTCAGGAAAGGGACGCCGCCAAACGGTATTGCCACTGACCCAAGAGGTTGGAGATGCGCTGGCGGCTTACATCAAAGACCATCGCCCCCAAGCTGACACTGATGCAGTGTTTGTCCGATCATCGGCTCCGTATGGGGCCTTCACTGATTCCACTGCGATTTCGATACTCGTTGCTCGTGCGATGCGCCGCACCGGCATCAACTGCCCGAAGCGAGGGGCAGCTCACATTCTCCGCCACTCGGTTGCCAGCTCTATGCTACGGCAAGGAGTGTCCCTGCAGGAGATCGCTGGTGTGCTCCGCCACCGTTCCATCGCGACTACGGAGATTTACGCCAAAGTGGATGTCATCACGCTGCGCCAGGTAGCGCAGCCGTGGCCGGAGGTGAAGGCATGTTGAGTCAAGACGTGCAAGCGTATCTGGCTGTACGCCGGGCCATGGGATTCGGAATGAAGTGGTCAGGCAACCTGTTGCGAGGGTTCGCAGCGTTTTCCGACGCAGCGGGCCAACACCATGTCTGCTCTGAAACAGCAATAAAGTGGGCGGGATCAACGCCCTCCGTTCGCACACGAGCCAGACGGCTTGGATTGGTGATTCGATTGGCGCGGTACCTGCGTGCGGAGGACCAACGTCATGAAGTGCCGCCTCCTGTGTTCGGCAGCGAGGACCGACCGCGGCGCACTCCTTACATTTATTTGAGAGAAGACGTTCAGCGCCTCGTCCAAGCCGCATCTGGTGTGGGGCGATACCCTAATCCGGAGTATCGCGGTCTCACCTACAGCACATTTTTCGGGCTATTAGCATGTACCGGCATGCGACTGTCGGAAGCAATCAATCTCCGGATGCAGGACATCACCGCGGATGGTCTTGTCATTCGACATACTAAATTCCGCAAAAGCCGATTGCTTCCGCTCCATGCGACGACACAAGCTGCCTTGGAGCGTTATCTGCCGAAGCGACGCGTCTTTGCCCCCTTCGACGATCACGTGTTCGTTGGCTTGCGAAAACACAAGCTGTTTCGGCACGACGCCTACGTTGCATTTCGCAGAACTATAGAGACGATCGGCCTTGCGCGTCATCCGGGTCTCCCGAGGCCCACGATCCATGCGTTGCGACACACCTTTGCCGTGAGAGCTCTGGAAACCTGCCCCGATGATCGGGATCGAATCACACGGCACATGTTAGCGCTCTCAACTTACCTCGGCCACAGCGACATCGCGGACACGTATTGGTATCTGGAAGCGACGCCCGACCTAATGAGGAACATTGCCGAATCCTCCCAACGCTACTTCATGGGAGGCAGGTCATGACTCCGATCGCGCCGCATATCGCAGCTTTCCTCCAACAACGGTTGCCGGTCGAGCGTCAGGCCAGCCCGAACACATGTGACTCCTACGCGCACGCTTTCCGCCTTCTCTTTGAATACGCGAGCAACTGCCTAAAGATCACGCCGTCGCAGTTGCAGGTGGAACATATAGATGCTCCGCTCATCGTGGACTTCCTGAATCACCTGGAAGCGACGCGAGGAAACGGAGCTGGTTCCAGAAACATCCGGTTGGCAGCGATCAAGTCGTTCATGCGGTACATCGAGTATCGACTGCCGTCCGCCCTCGAACAGATTCGCTGCATTCTGTCGATTCCCACCAAGAAGACAGACGTGCGTCTCGTCAAAAAATCCATTCCATTTGCGGTGCAATCCATTTTGGATGCTCCTGATCCAGCACGCCGTGTCGGTATTCGTGATCGCGCCATGTTGCACCTCTGTTTTGCCGGTGGATTGCGAGTGTCAGAACTGGTGGGCGTTCGCGTCATTGACGTTAGACTCCAACCCGAGCCTAACGTGTTGATTCACGGCAAGGGCCGGAGAGAGCGTTGCATTCCGCTGTGGAAAGAGACCGCGTCGGCGGTGCGAGCTTGGCTGTCTGTCCGAGGGGAGGTTCTGGCTCCAGAACTGTTTCTCAATGCCCGCGACGGATGTATGACTCGCGCCGGGTTTGAATACATCCTCAGGAAACACGTCCGTTCAGCAGAAAAGCGTTGCGCTTCGCTTTCATCGAAGCGAGTGTCGCCACACGTCCTGCGGCACACCTGCGCGATGACAATCCTCCAAGCTACCAAAGACCTGCGGAAGGTCTCCCTTTGGCTTGGCCATTCCAGCGTGCAAACGACGGAGGTCTATACCCGCGCTGACCCGACCGTGAAGCTGGAAACTCTTGAAGCTGCGATTGCCCCAAAGTTGCGCACCGGTCGCTTCAAGGCCACAGACCAGCTTATCGCTTTGCTGAAGGCTCCCACAATTATGCGAAGTAAGGGAGCCATTCCATGACGCCAACCCAGCATTCCATGGTGTGGAGTCCGCATAACAGCGGACTCCGCATTACGGGGTGATTATG
>PLBD01000039.1 GCA_003135315.1 Acidobacteriaceae bacterium
GCACCTTCCGCGTCTTCTTCGACCTGATCACGATCCGCTTCCTGCTGAAGTACATGTCGCGCCCGCTGCACTTCTTTGGCACCGTCGGCGCGTTGAGCTCGGTCACGGGAACGCTGATCGCGTTGTGGATGATCTGGGAGAAATTGGTTCGCGGCAAGAGCGTGATGGACGAGCACGGGCCGCTGCTGGTGTTTGCCGCGGTGCTGATCGTGGCAGGCGTGCAGTTGATTGCGCTCGGGTTGCTGGGCGAATTACAGGTGCGGCACTTCCACGAACCTACCAAGCGCGCCCCATATACCGTCGATCGCGTGTTGCGCTCTTCTCACAGTCAGGGCGCGCTGGCGGACTGAAGCTAGTGGATAGTGGTTCGTGGCTAGAACGCGCGGTGAAGATAGAGATAACTATCCACTGACCACTAACCACCATCCACTTCCTCATCCCGCACGCGGCTACCTGTACATCGCCGCCGCTACGTTCTGCTGGGGACTTTCCGCGGCGCTGGGACGCACCATGTTCACCGGCAGGCTCTCCGGCGGAGCACTCGTTCTGCGCGCGATTGACCCGCTGATCCTGGCACAGAGCCGCAGCACCATCTCGCTGCTGATCCTGGCGCCGATTCTGTACTTTCAGAACCGCTCTTCGCTGCGAGTACGCGGCAGTCACCTGGCGCAGTTCTTTCTGCTGGGAATTGTCGGGCTTGCGGGCTCGAACTACTTCTACTATTTCGCCATCGAGAAGACCACGGTTGCGACGGCGATCGTGCTGCAATATGTCGCTCCGGTCTGGGTGTTGCTGTACATGCTGGCGCGACGCCTGCAACGGCCAACTGCGCTTCGCATCAGCGGTGTGCTGCTTGCGGTCGTGGGTTGCGCATTTGCGGTTGGCGAGGTCGCCGCTCGCGGCAGTTTTCCGTGGCTGGCGATCTCCGGAGTGCGCTTCAACCCGTCGGGAGTTGTGGCCGCGGAACTGGCGGCCATCACCTTCGCCTTCTACAACGTTTACGCACAGCATTTGCTTCAGATCTATCAGCGCTGGACGGTGCTGGTGTATTCGCTGCTGGGCGCGGCCGTCTTCTGGCTGATCGTCAATCCTCCGTGGAAGATCGTCGCGCAGCACTACAGCGGCGGACAGTGGCTGTTCATGCTGGTCTTCGCGATCGGCTCGATGCTGATTCCGTTTTCGTTGTACTTCATCGGACTTCAGCATCTCGATCCGACGCGCGCCATCGTGACCGCGTGCCTGGAACCGGTCTGGGCGATCCTGCTGACGGCGATAATCCTGGGCGAACTGGTTTCGCCGATGCAGGTGGTGGGAATTATCGTAGTGCTTGCGGCAACGGTCCTGATACAACGTCCCGACCGGAAAGCACCTGCGGAGCCAACGATCGCGGTGGAACCGATCGAATAGGGCTCGCTGAAATCTGGATAGAAGAACGATTTACTGCTTCGCGGTGGCTGGTGCGCGCTGATGCGATTCCGCGTCGGTGTAGAGGGCGTCGATCTCTTTCTTGTAGCGGTCGGTGAGATGACGGCGGCGCAGCTTCATGCTTGGGGTCAGAGTGCCATCGGCGATGCTGAGCTCGGCGGGGACGACCAGCACCTTCTTCAGCTTCTCGAATTGGGCGAGGTTATTGTTGAGTTCCTCGACAATGCCCTGATACAGCGATTGCACCTGGTGCGACTTGACCAGTTCCTTGCGCGAGGAGAACTTCACGCCGTGGTGGCGCGCCCAGGCTTCCAGGTCGTCGAAGCTGGGGATGATGAGCACAGCGGGAAAGCGGCGACCGTCGCCGAGCAGGGCAGCCTCGCTGACAAACTGGTTCACCTTGAGCGAGTTCTCGATGGGCTGGGGCGCGATGAACTTGCCGCCCGAAGTCTTGATCAGGTCTTTCTTGCGATCGGTGATGGAGAGATAGCCGTCCTCGTCGAGGCGGGCAATGTCTCCGGTTTTGAACCAGCCATTTTCAAAGACGGCAGCGGTTTCCTCGGGCATCCGGAAGTAGCCTTTGAAGATCGAGGGCCCGCGCACCAGCAGTTCGCCGTCTTCAGCAAGTTTTACCTCGACGTTCGGCAGCGGCTTGCCCACCGTGCCCAGGCGATGATTGACGGGGTTATTGACCGCGATGACAGGAGAGGTTTCCGTCAGACCATAGCCTTCGTGAATGCGGATGCCGATGTCGGCGTACCAGGTGGCGATCTCCTTGCCCAGCTGTGCACCACCGGAAACGAAGATGCGGGCGCGGCCGCCGAGGCCCTCGCGGACCTTGGAGAAGACAAGCGCATTGGCCAGCTTCCAGGACATCGACTTCGGCGTCTCCCCGCGAAGAACGGTTTCGCGATTGGCTGCGCCCACCGACAGCGCCCACTGAATGAGCGCGCGCTTGATGCCATGCGCCTTGTTCTGCACCTGGTTGTAAACCTTCTCGTAGACGCGAGGCACGGCAACGATCAGCGTGGGATGCACTTCCTTCATCGCCTTCGGCAACTCGTCGATCACGGGACAATACGCCAGCGGCACGCCCACGTTGAACAAGGCGTAATCCAGATGGCGGGCCGTTACGTGCGAGAGCGGCAGGAACGAGATGCACAAGTCGTCCTTGTCGAACTCGTACATATCGAGCGAGACATTCAGGTTCGAGGCGATGTTGACATGGGTCAGCATCACGCCCTTGGGCGTGCCCGTGGTTCCCGAGGTGTAGATGAGGGTCGCGACGTCGTCGGGC
>PLBD01000152.1 GCA_003135315.1 Acidobacteriaceae bacterium
CGGCAGTGCTCGCAGCGATAGATCTCGGCCTTGTCGCCAAAGGCCTGCCGCACGTCGCCGCAAGTTTGCTCCAGCACGTCGACCCAGTAGGACCAGCGCTTCAGGTGCCCGCCGCACAGCTTCTTTTTTTCGTCGAGCTCGTTGCAGGCCCGTTGAAAGGCCTTCTTGTACTTCACCTTGTGTTTGGGAAGCTGAGGAGCTTCGCTCTGCGGTGCGTCGGACATCTTGGCAGTATCCCTTGTTGCTGGAAATATCGCAATATCGGAGGTGCAGACCCATCAGATTCTGGTCGAGCGGCGGAACAGTCCGGCGGAGCGCAGAGCGCCTTTCAACTTCTTTGCCCAACTTCTTGCAAAGAGCACATCGATAAAGCCGTTCATCTGCTGTTGGTATTTCCTGCCATATCCGAACCACCAGACTTTGCGAATCCCGGGAATCAGATCGACATCCACGTACTTCGTCTGCACCATCTCCTGCAGTCCTATCTCGCCATGGGTGCGGCCGATGCCGCTCTGTTTGAAGCCACCATGCGGCGCCTCGGCGATACCGAAGCAGGAGATCATGTCATTGAGCATTACCGTTCCAGCCTTGATTCTCGCGGCCATTGCCTCGCCGCGGCGACGGCTTCCAGTCCAAACGCTGGCGGCAAGACCAAACTCGCTATCGTTGGCGACGCGAATCACTTCTTCGTCGCTGTCGAACGGCGCGACCGGCAGAACTGGGCCGAAAGTTTCCTCCTGCATCAGCCGCATGTCGTTGGTCACATCGGCCAGCAAGGTAGGAGCGTAGAAGTTCGGACCGAGTTCCGTGAGCCGCTTGCCGCCGGCCAACAAGCGTGCGCCGCGTTGCACGGCATCGTTTACCTGCTCCTCAACAATCTTCAACTGCCGCTCATGAATCATGGGTCCGATTTCGACCTCGGAATCGATACCGTTACCAACGCGCAGCTTGGCAATCTTTTCGCGGCACTTGGAAAGAAATGGCTCATATAGGCTGCGATGAACGTAACAGCGTTCCAACGAGAGGCAGGTCTGACCAGCATTCATAAAGGCTGCCCAGAGAGCGCCGCTGGTAGCGACTTCCAGATCGGCATCGTCGAGCACGATCATGGGATCCTTGCCGCCCAGTTCCAGCACCACAGGTAACAGGCGGCGCGCGGCTGCTTCGCCAACGCGTTTTCCAGTGGCAACGCTTCCGGTGAAGATCAGCTTGTCAACCGGGGACTCGACCAGTGCCGCTCCGACCGGCCCTTCGCCCACCACGACCTGCATGAGATGAGGGTTCACACCGGCAGCCAGCAGCAGGCGCTCTAGTTCCAGCGCGACCAGCGGTGTACATTCCGAAGGTTTCAGCACAACCGCATTGCCCGCGACCAGCGCGCCCAGCGTCTCGATTGCAGGAATGGAAAAGGGATAGTTCCACGGCGCGACGATCCCGATCACGCCATAAGGTTCGCGCACGAGCTTGCCGCGCTTGGTTTTCATGGCAAGGTTGGCGTGCGGCAGCGGCTTATCGCGAAGGAAGCGGTGGGCATTGTGGATGCAGAACTGCGCTGCGTCGAGCACCACCAGAACTTCCGTCGCCAGCGCTTCAGCGGCTGGCTTGCCGGCCTCGCGGCAAATAAGGCGCGCCACGTCCATGCGCCGCTCGTTCAGAAGTTCCTGGAAGCGCCGGAGAACAGCGATACGAGCCCGCACAGGCGTTGCCTGCCATTGCGGCTGCGCGGACTTGGCCCGCTGGACTGCAGTTCGGACGTCGTCGGCACTGGCGCAGGCCAATTCAGCCAGAACTTCGCCGGTTGCAGGATTAGTACTGACGAGGGTTGCGCCGGCGATTTTCGCTTCGCTGGGCATATTGATGACTAGTACTCCACGCTGACCAGATACAGGCCGCAAGCGGCAGACGTGGGTCCGGCAGCACTGCGATTGCGGGCTTCCAGGATGGTTGGCACGTTGCTAATCCGAAGCGAACCTTTGCCCACGAGGAGAAATGTTCCCACCAGATTCCGCACCATGTGGTGCAGAAATCCGTCTCCCCGCACAGTGTAGATCAATTCCTCGCTAGTGCGGGCCCACTGCGAGGAATGAATGGTGCGGACATTGGTCACGCTGCCAAAACGGGAAGATTCATCTGCTGCTGCTGCCCCACCCGGGCCAACTGAAGGCCAGAACGGGGCACCCACTTCTCTTGTTACGTCCGCCCGGTCTTTTTCTTCTTCCACCCCTTCCGCAATCCGCGCGTTGCGGTCGGGATCGGATGCCGCGAACGAGGTGAAGTCGTGCTTGCCGACGACCTGCTCGGACGCCCGCATCAGGGCTTCTTCATCCATGGGATAGGGGTCGTGGTAAACATATCGCGCCAGAAACGGCGGACAAACATCGGCGCGGTAGATGCGATAACGATAGGTCTTGGCCCTTGCGGAGTGCCGCGCGTGAAAGTCATCCGGCACAACCTCGACCGAATTCACGCGAACCGACGCGGGCAGCATGTCGTTCAACGCAATCACCAGATTGCGCTCTGGGATCGGGCTCTCCAACTGGACGGAAGCCACCTGGCCCAAGGCGTGGACTCCGGCATCCGTGCGGCCCGATCCTTGCGGCAGGACGTCTTCACCCGTCAGTCTCTTCAGGCAATCGGCGAGTGTGCCCTGCACCGTTGGCAGCCCCGGCTGCACCTGCCATCCGTGGAATTCGGAGCCGTCGTATGCCAGCGTGATTTTCAGATTGCGAAGCACACTCGATCCCTCAGGCTGCGTTAGCTCGCTTTGAAGGGGCACGCCTTCAGGCGTGCCGCAAATGTCATAACAGAGAATCCGGCTTTAGCCGCTGAGGGAACGCGTCCCCAGGGCCTAAAGGCCAAACCGAGTCCGAATCTGACGGCACGGCTGAAGCCGTGCCCCTTCAAATCCGGAGATACCAACACGGTGCTCTCACTATAGCGATTCCCTACTCAAGCTTTTCGATCTGTTAAGCAGTGTAAAGGTATGTAAAGCATCCATTTGTCGCGGTGGAGCGTCAGCTATACTAATTTCCTGCAACGTGAGATTGAGATTAATTTCCATCCCCCTGCGACGTCAGCTTGAGACCGAATCGCCGCCAACTGCACCGCCAACCAGGTCAGGCGACAGGAATGTGCCGCAAAGGCACGTAGAACTCTTGGCGTTCTTCTAGGAGAAGCAAAGAATGTCTGTTATTAATCCGACTTCGAATCGTGTTCCACCCCTGCCGGCTTGTTTATTCGCGCTGCTGTTGATCGGCCTGCTTGCTGTCTCGAGCTTCGCCCAGGATGCAGCGCCGCAACAGAATACCGCGCCTGCACAGCAGAGCGCTTCTGACTCGAGCGCGGCGCCGCAACCGGCGACGGCGCAGTCGACTACAGCGGCCCGGCAGAGCGCGGCGCAGGAGTCGACGCTGACGGCGCTTCCCCAGGCCCCCGCGCCGCAGCGCAACGCGCATCCGTATTCGGAGCAGGATTACACCCGGGGACGCTGGCAGTGGCCCAATCCGTTCATCATCTATGCCCCGCGCGGAGTCGGGCCGTTGCGCGTGGCAAACTCGACCCGGGTGGATCAGATCATCCGCGACGGCAAGATGTACTTGTCAATCAATGACGCGGTGACGCTAGCCCTGGAGAACAATCTCGACATCGGCATTCAGCGCTACAACCTGTCGATTGCCGACACCGACATCCTGCGCACCTCGTCAGGCGCGGTGGCGCTAGGCGTGAATGCCGGCCTGCTGCAGGGAACGCCCGGCGGTCAAACGGGCACGACGGCGGCTGGCGGCACGGGAACCTCGACTACCGGCGCAACCGGCGGCGGTGTGGGTGGCACGACGATAGGTGTGGGCGGAGCCGGCGCGGGCGCGGCCGGTCTGGTTACTTCGACCCAGGGCGAAGGACCTCCGCTCGACAGCTACGATCCAGTCATCACCGGAACGGTCTCGCTGGCTCACTCGGTTACGCCGGAATCCAACACGGTTTTCACCGGCACCAACGAGCTGTACGAGAACACCACAACGGCAAACTTCACCTACACCCAGGGATTTCCTACGGGCACGCTGATGACCGTCGGCTTCGACAACACGCGCCTGTGGGAAAGCTCTCTCAACAATACGATCAACCCAACCCTGACCCCCAGCTTCACTTTCCAGGTACGCCAGCATCTGCTGCAGGGTTTCGGCTACGATCCCAACCTGCGCTACCTGCGCATCGCGCGCAATAACAAGCTGATTACGGAAATCACGTTTCGCGACCAACTGATCACCACCGTCTCGCAGATCGAGAACATTTACTGGGACCTGGTCAATGCCTACGAGAACGTGACCGTGCAACAGCGCGCGCTTGACCTGGCCAACAAGACGCTTTCCGATAATCAAAAGCAAGTTGTGCAGGGGACTTTGGCGCCGCTCACGGTGGTGCAATCGCAAAGTGCAGTCGCCACGGCCAAGCAAAACCTGATTGCGGCCCAGGTGAATCTTCAGTTGGAACAGTTGTTGATGAAGAATGCCGTCACGCGCAATATGGCCGATCCCATCCTCGCGGTCGCGCCGGTGATTCCCACCGACACCCTCAACACCACTTCGGAATATCAGGTGGGCACGGTGGACGACCTGATCGCGGAGGCCATGAAAGAGCGGCCGGAGATCGCGACTGCCCGTCTGACGCTGACCAACAACATCATCACCAAGAAATCGCTTCGCAATGAACTGTTGCCGACGCTCGATCTGTACGCCTTCTACGGCGCCACAGCGCTGGCCGGGCCTGCGAATTCTTTGTGCACCGACCCGACTCGCTGTTCCGTGCCTGGATTCCCACCCGGCTACGCTGGTGCCTTCAGCAACCTGTTCAACAGCAGCGCTCCGGATAAGGGCGTGGGCGTGAATCTCAGCATCCCGCTGCGAAACCGCCAGGTGCAGGCCGACCAGGTACGCAACGATCTGGAATATCGCCAGGCGCAACTCAGCCTGCTGCAAACCGAGAACACCATCCAGTTGCAGGTGCGGCAAGCGCAGTTTGCGTTGACGCAAAATTGGGTCGCGCTGCAAGCGGCGATTTCGGCCCGCGATTACGCCGCCGAAGCCCTGGACGCGGAGCAGAAGAAGCTTGTGATGGGAGCGTCCACCGGCACGCTGGTGCTACAGGCGTCGAGCAACTTGACGCAAGCCGAGTCCAACGTGCTGGCTGCCGCCACCAACTATGAAAAGTCTAAAGTGCAGCTTGATCTTTCCACCGCAGAAACGCTGAACAAGCTTGGGATTGATGTAATCGACGCGGAAGGCAGCCAGGTGAGACACGAGCCCAAGGTGACAGGCGTGGTTCCGGCGGACGCGCCTAACGCACTTACAACGCCACACCTGGTGCCGTTGGGTCCGGGAGGG
>PLBD01000283.1 GCA_003135315.1 Acidobacteriaceae bacterium
CGGCGAAGGCGCCATTGGCGTCTACCCCGATGATCTTCACGTGCTGGCAGATATGCGCTTCGCCGATGCGGCACTGCAGGCACTTGCCGCAGGCCACATGCATTTCAGCGGAGACGAAGTCGCCTGCCTTCACGCTGGTAACTTCGTCGCCCACGGCTTCCACTGTGCCGCAGAACTCGTGGCCGGGGATCAGCGGCGGATGAATGCGGCGCTGCGCCCATTGGTCCCACTGGTAGATGTGCAGGTCGGTACCGCAGATGGAAGCCACTTCGACCTTGACCAAAACATCGGTTGCTCCAAATTGCGGTTTGGGAACTTCGCGGATCTCTGTGCCCGGCGCGGGCTCCGCCTTTACGACGGCAAGCATAGTATTCGACATGAGAATGGCTCTTTCGCGTCGAGCGGCAGTCTCTTCCCCAGCAAGTGCCCGGCGCATGTCGCCCAATAGGAACAAGGAACGGTTGGGCAAACGCACAAGTTTAACACCTTCGGCTCTCGCGAAGAACGCCGCCCTTAGCGATCATTGGGAGATCTATACCTGTGCAATCACGTCAATTTCCACCAGCACGTCCTTGGGCAGACGCGCCACCTCCACGGTCGCACGCGCTGGCGGGTCTTGCGTGAAATAGCGGCCATACACCTCGTTCATCGCGGCAAAATCAGACATGTTTTTCAGGAACACTCCGGCCTTCACCACCTGTTGGAGAGAGCTGCCTGCGGCCTTCAGAATGCCGCTCAAGTTCTGCAGCACGCGGTCGGTCTGGGCCGCCACATCGCCGTCGACGAGTTGCTGCGTCGCCGGGTCCAGTGGGATCTGCCCGGAAACAAAGACGAATCCGTTGGCCTTAATGGCCTGTGAGTACGGCCCAATGGCCTTGGGCGCCTCGTCGGTTGCAATCACTTCGCGCATGTGTCCTCCGATGAAAAGTTAAGTGCTGATTGTCGCACAGGAATGAAATGCAGGCGTCCGCGTGCCCACTGCAATAACTGCCCCGTGCCAGAGGGTTGAGCGTCCGCCGAGCCTGTTCGGTGGTCGCCCGCACAGCGCCCCCTGCTTTATACTGGAACTATGTAGCGAACGGCGCTAAACCGTTCGCTCGTTCAATTCCAGGATGGCAACAACTGCAAATTCGCAACCGGCGGACTCGCCGGAGGTACGTCGCTATAACCGCGTCCAGCGCTGGCTCAGCATGGCTGACGCGGTGATTGGCTTTGCCCTGCTGGTGGTATTACTGGTGACCGGCTGGACCGGCAAGCTGCGCGACTGGTCCTACCTGGGATCGAAGCAGCACTATTTTCTCGCTGTTTTCTTCTACGTGTTGATGTTCTCGGTCATCGCCAAAGTGCTGAACGCGCCGTTCGACTTCGTCGGCTTCCGCTTGGAGCATCAGTATCACCTCTCCAACCAGAAGTTGCGCAGCTGGCTTTGGGATGAGTGCAAGGGTTGGCTGGTCTCGCTGGTTTTGGGCACCATCATGGTCGAACTGGTCTATGCGATCATTCGCCTCGCGCCGCAGCGCTGGTGGATCATCGCGTGGGCTGTTTTTGTCGGATTGTTCCTGCTGATGGCGCAGCTTGCGCCGGTCGTATTGATGCCGATCTTCTACAAGTTTGAGCCGCTGGCGAATGACAGTCTGCGCGAGCGGCTGACCAGGCTGGGCGAGCGCGCCGGCACGCGCGTCCGCGGCGTCTATGAATGGAAGCTGTCGGAGAAGTCGAACAAGGCGAACGCCGCGCTCACCGGCATGGGTTCGACCCGCCGCATCATTCTCTCCGACACCTTGCTGCAAAATTACAGCGATGACGAGATCGAGGCCATCCTCGCGCATGAACTCGGGCACCATGTGCACAAGCACATCTTGAAGGCCATCTTCACCCAGGTCGCTATCACCTTCTTCGGATTCTGGCTGATCAACATAGTGCTGCGCTTTGTCATTGCGAAGAACTGGTTCCCGGTGCTTGATCCGCGGCTCTACGACTTCGCCAACCTGCCGCTTATCGTCCTTGTCGCAACCATCCTGGGTTTCGTTTTGATGCCGGCATTGAACGCGATCTCTCGCCACCATGAGCGCCAGGCGGACCGCTACGCGTGGGAGAATACTCCCGCTATCGCACCGTTCATCAGCTCCATGCAGAAGCTGGCCGACCAGAATCTTGCCGAGCGCGAGCCCAACAAGTTCATCGAGTGGCTTTTCCATTCGCACCCGTCGATTGGAAAGCGGGTTGCGGCGGCCGAAGCGTGGGCGAGCAAACAGCCTCAGGCAGAAGTTCAGCCCCTGGCCTGACGTTCGCGCTGGCGTAGGATAGCTTCCACTCGCTTCAGATCGCCTTCCGTGTCCACTCCCACGGTGTCGAAAGGCGTCTCCGCCACATGGATCGCAGTGCCATTGTCGAGAAAACGCAGTTGCTCCAGGCGCTCCGTGCGCTCCAGTTCCGACTCCGGCCACTTGCAGAAGGAATCCAGCGCCGCCTTGCGATAAGCATAGAAGCCCAGATGCTTGTAGTAGCGGGCTGTTCCACTGCAGTCCCGGTCGAACGGAATCGTCGCCCGTGAGAAATAGAGCGCCCTCCCATCAAGTGCGGTGACAACCTTCACCGCGTTGGGATTGTTCACGTCTTCTGGTGAGCACGGCGTCTTGAGAGTGCCGACTTCTACGGCGTCACACTCCATTAGGTCAAGCAGCACATCCAGATGTTCACGTCGTGCCAGCGGTTCATCGCCCTGAACATTGACGTACACATCGGCATCGACCGCTACGGCGACCTCATGCACCCGATCGGTTCCGCTGCGATGCTCCGGTGAGGTCATGCGATAGGCCCAGTTATTGTGCCTGCAAACCGCGGCGATCTCGTCGGAGTCGGCAGCGACGATGACCTCTTGCAACCGGGGGCAGGCCCGCGCCGCTTCATAAACGTAGGCGAGCATGGGACGACCGGCAATCTCGCGCAGCACTTTGCCCTGCAGGCGAGTTGACGCAAGCCGTGCCGGAATTACGGCGATAGCTTTCACCCGACTTAGTTTCAACGCAGGGACCGCACGCTGGCAAGAGAAAGTGCCCGACCTGGCCAAAAGACGGGTAGAACGGGCCATACACGATTGGCGAACAGCGGTCTCCTTAATTGACCGCAACCAATCGCGAAACATAGAATCAATAACTTAGAACGATTGTGGGGTGCTCGCTTTGCCTCTTTACGAATATCAGTGCAGGAAGTGCCATAGCCTGATGGAGCGGATCCAGAAGTTTTCCGATCCGCCCTTGACCACCTGTCCTCATTGTGGAGGCGAATTGGAGCAGTTGATCTCGGCGCCAGCGGTCCAGTTCAAGGGTTCAGGATGGTACGTCACCGACTACGCCAAGGGATCGGCAAAGGACAGTGGCAAGAGCGGAAACGGTTCGGTTTCGGGGTCTTCATCGGAGGCAAAATCGGACGATTCCAAGAGCAAGACCCCCTCTGGCACGGGAACGGCCAGCTCCTCTGCAGATCAGCCAGCCGGCAAGAAATAACCCGAGGCAAGGAACGGCGAGCTTCGCGGGCCCATATGTTCGGCCATCACAGATGCATGTGATCTCCGTCGCATCTCCCTGTGTTAATGCTAGGTTGCCGGACATCCAAGGGTTAGAATTAATCTCGTTCGAACATTCGTTCGCAACATCGGCTCTGTTGAATTCATACGTTCACTTTCCAAGGAGGTACCGGTCATGTCGAAGGATACTTTGACCATCACCGACCAACGCACCGATAAAACTTATGAGACGCCGGTCGAGCTCGGCACCATCCGGGCCATGGATCTGCGGAAGATCAAGACGGGTCCCGACGACTTCGGTCTTATGACCTACGATCCGGCATTCACCAATACGGTTTCCTGCAAGAGCAGCATTACGTTCATTGACGGCGACAAAGGTATCCTTCGCTACCGCGGCTACGATATCGAGGCGCTGGCCGAGCATTGCACCTATCTCCAGGTTGCCTACCTGCTGCTCTTCGGCGAACTGCCGAACCCGCAACAGGACCGGGACTGGACCTGGGAGATCACCCATCACACGATGTTGCACGAGAGCACCAAGCACTTCATCGACGGCTTCCGCTACGACGCGCATCCCATGGGCATTCTCGTAAGCACCTTGGCGGCTCTCTCCACGGTCTACCCGGAGGCCAAGAACATCCACGACCCGGTGAATCGGGAGAAGCAGATCATTCGTCTGGTCGCTAAGATGGCCACGCTGGCGGCCTATTCCTACCGCCACCGCCGTGGGCATCCGTATGTGTATCCCGACAACGATCTCAGCTACACCGAGAATTTCATGAATATGCTGTGGCGGATGACCGAGCCAAAGTACGTCGCCAGCTCGGTGATCGCTCGCGCGCTGGACGTGCTGTTCATTCTGCACGCCGATCACGAGCAGAATTGCAGCTCCACCACCATGCGCGTTATCGGCAGCGCGCAAACCGATCCTTATCTCTCCATGGCTGGAGCCGCTGCGGCACTGGCTGGTCCGTTGCATGGAGGCGCAAATGAAGAAGTGCTGCGCATGCTGGACGAAATCGGCTCGGTAAAGAACATTCCCGCCTACATCAAGCGCGTCAAAGAAGGCGAGATTAAACTGATGGGCTTCGGGCACCGGGTCTACAAGAACTACGATCCGCGGGCGAAGATCA
>PLBD01000567.1 GCA_003135315.1 Acidobacteriaceae bacterium
CCGTCCCGTATCTTCTCAACATGTTGTCAGCGACTCAGCGAATGACCATGGCCATGTGCACCCTAGGCGGTGCCTTGTCCACGTTCGGAGCCTGACAGCCCAAGCAGAAAACTCCAATCGTGACTGGCCGCCTAGGATGACAGGCGGTTTTGCTGTTTCTGGGCAATTATCGATTTGGAGTTTTCGATGACTTTCTCGCCTGAGCTGTTTGCGACAACTGCGGTACGCGGCGGCCTTGCGCCCGATCCGGCGACCGGCGCTGTCCTCACCCCCATCTATCAGTCCACCACCTACCATCAGGAAGCGGTCGGCGTGCACAAGGGATTCACCTACTCGCGCGCTGCGAACCCGACGGTCTCGGCGCTGGAAGCTGCGCTCGGCGCGCTGGAAGACACGCCTCCGGCCGTATGTTTCTCCACCGGCATGGCCGCCATCTCGACGCTGTTCCTCGCGATCCTGAAGTCGGGCGATCACGTCGTCGTTTCCGACGTGGTCTACGGCGGCACGGTGCGGCTGTTCCAGCAGGTGCTGGCGAACTTCGGCGTGGAAGCTTCGTTCGTCGATACTTCGAATCCAAGCGCGGTCGCGCAGGCCATCCAGCCGGGCACCAAGCTCGTGTTCATCGAGACGCCCGCGAATCCTACGCTCAAGCTGACCGACATCGCAGCGATTGCGAAGATCGCGCACGCGGCTGGCGTGAAGCTGGCGGTTGATAACACATTCCTCACCCCGGTCTTGCAGCGGCCGTTAGAGCTGGGCGCGGACATCACGCTGCTCTCCACCACCAAGTACATCGAAGGTCACAACTCCACCGTCGGCGGATCCATCGCCACGCGCGACGAAGCGCTGCTGGAGCGCCTTCGCATCGTCCGCAAGACGCTGGGCTGCATCCAGTCTCCGCAGGAAGCCTGGCTGACTCTGCGGGGACTGAAGACGCTTCCGTTGCGGCTGCAGCAGCACTGCGCCAACGCGCAGAAGGTTGCCGAATGGCTGGAGCAGCATCCCAAAGTCGCCCGCGTGTACTATCCCGGTCTTGCGTCCTTCCCGCAATTCGCTCTCGCCGAAAAACAACAATCGCTTCCCGGCGGAATGCTGGCCTTCGAACTGAAGGGCGGCGCTGACGCCGGCATTCAACTGATGAACACGGTCAGCCTCTGCCTGCTGGCGGAGAACCTGGGCGCGGTCGAGACGCTGATTACGCATCCCGTCTCCATGACGCACGGCGACGTGCCGCGTGAGATTCGCGAGCGCACCGGCATCAGCGACGGACTGGTGCGGCTCTCGGTGGGGCTGGAAAATCCGGCGGACATCATCGCCGATCTGGAAAGCGCGCTGGCAGGCATTGCCGTCACCGGCGAAACGCAGGAGGTGGAAGCGTGTCTCGCAAAGTAATCGTCCTCAAGTTCGGAAGCTCGGTATTGCAGTCGCGCGCGGAACTGCCTCATGCCGTCCACGAGGTTTATCGCTGGATTCGCCGGCAGTACAACGTGGTCGCCGTGGTCTCCGCTTTCGCGGGCGAGACCGACCGGCTACTGGCAACGGTGGAAGGCTATCGCGACGCTAATCCGGAAGCGGTTGCGCGCGTGGTCGCCACCGGCGAAGAAGTCGCGACCGCGTTCCTGGCGCTGGAACTCGACCGCTTCGGCATTCCCGCGCAGGTGCTCGATCCCAGCCAGATTCAGCTGATCGCCGAAACCGACTCGAACGATACCGAGCCGGTGAGCGCAGACATCACCGCCATCGAAAATGCGTTCAAGCAGGGCAGGGTCGCGGTCATTCCCGGCTTCGTAGCGCGCGATCGCATCGGACGCGTTGCCTTGTTCGGGCGCGGGGGCTCCGATCTGTCGGCGCTGTTCCTGGCCAAGCAGCTCGGCGCGCGCTGCCGCCTCGTCAAGGACGTGGATGGCATCTACAACAGCGATCCTGCAACCTGCTCTACCGCGCAGCGCTTCGACGAGATCAATTTCGCCGATGCTCTGGCCATCGCCGGCAAGATCGTCCAGAAGAAAGCCATCGCTTTCGGAAGGAAGACGGGAATCCCGTTTGAAGTTGCGGCCCTCGGCGAGAACTACGCAACCATCGTTGGAAGTCATCGCTCGGTGTTGGCTGCGAAAAGCCATGCGCAAGCGCCGCTAAAAGTCGGGCTGCTCGGACTCGGCACCGTTGGCCTGGGAGTGTTTCAAGAATTGTGGAAGCATCCTGACCTGTTCGAGGTGACCGGCATCGCCGTTCGGCGTCCCGAGCTGCACCTGGATCACGCCCCCAAGGACCTTTTGACTCGCGACTGCTGGGACGCGATCGACGATGTTGATGTCGTGGTCGAGCTGATCGGTGGCACCGACCCTGCCGGCGACCTGATACACGCTGCGCTCCTGGCGGGTAAGCCAGTAGTTACGGCCAACAAGCTTCTCATTGCCGGGGACGCCCGGCTCGACGGACATCGCGGACTGCGCTACTCCGCAGCCGTCGGCGGCGCAGTCCCCGCGCTGGAAGCGGTGCGAGCGCTGGCTCGTTCCCATTCCCATTCCAACGACGGTCGCATCGTCTCACTCTCCGGCGTCCTGAACGGAACTTGCAATTACATTCTCGATCGCATCGGCGCGGGATGCTCGTGGGACCTGGCAGTTGCCGAGGCGCAGGCCCACGGCTTCGCCGAGCAGGACCCCAGCGCCGATCTTTCCGGCTCGGACACGGTTTGCAAGCTGCGGCTGCTCGCTCGCCTCGCCTTCCCGGAAGTCGATGCGCACTACGTCAGCGCGACCGGCATCGATTCCATCGATCCTGATTGGGTGCAAGCGGCGGCGCGCGACGGCCAGCGCGCGCGGCTGGTCGGCACGGCGCAGCTGGCCGATGGCCGCGTTCATCTGGAAGTGAAACCGCAGCTGGTTGATTCGGCGCATCCCTTCGCGCAAATCAGGAATGAAGAGAATTGCCTGCTGATCGATAACGGCCACTCGGATTCGCAGCACGTCTGGACGGGACGCGGTGCGGGCCGCTGGCCGACCACGGCTGCGGTGATGGCCGATCTTTTCGATCTGAGCCGCGAGCGGCGATCTACGAACAAACCAGTAGCCGGTGATGAGCGGCCAGTGGTCAGCAAGAAAGCTGTTCCGGACGTTCTAGCCACTAGCTACTGGCCACTGGCCACTGATTTCGGAGGTGCGGCGTGAAATTCGCAACCAGACTACTGACCTTTGACCCGGCGCCCGGCGATCGCTTCATACCTGCCAACACGCCCATCTACCAGACGGCAACCTTCCGCCAGCAGGACGCGACCGAGTTCGGCGAATACGACTACTCGCGCAGCGGCAATCCCACGCGTGCGGTCGTTGAAAAACAAATCGCTGCGCTGGAAAACGGTACCCGCGGCTTCTGTTTCAGCACTGGCCTGGCGGCAATCACCGCGGTCACGCGCCTGGTCTCGCCCGGAGAAGAGATCCTGGCGTGCGACGATCTCTACGGCGGAACCTATCGGCTGTTCTCGCGCATCCTGACCAAACGCGGGATCAACGTTCGTTATGTCGACTTCAACAACCTCGACGCCGTAGCCGCTTCCCTCAACAGCAATACAAAGCTCATCTATCTCGAGTCGCCGACTAACCCGCTGCTCCAGGTCATCGACATCCGCGCCGTTGCCGGCATCGCCCATCGCAACGGTGTTCTCGTCTGCGTCGACAACAGCACCATGTCGCCGTACTTGCAGCGTCCGCTGGAACTCGGCGCGGACATCGTCCTGCATTCGGCGACCAAGTTCCTGTGCGGACACAGCGATGTAATGGCAGGTGCGGTGGTCGTCAGCGACGACGAGCTCGGCGAAGAGTTGTACCTCATCCAGAATGGCGAAGGCGGGGGGCTGGCGCCATTCGACAGCTTCCTCCTGCTGCGTGGGATGAAAACCTTGTCGCTGCGCCTGGATCGTCAACAGTCGAACGCTCGCAAGATTGCCGAGTGGCTCGATGCCCAGCCGGCGGTGGAGCGCGTGTATTATCCCGGACTGGCCGATGAGCCACAGCTTCGCGTTCATCGCGCGCAGGCGTCGGGCGACGGAGCGGTGCTCAGCTTCGTTACCGGCGACGCGGAGTTCTCGCGCGCTATCGTCGAAGCCACCAAGCTGTTCAACATCACCGTGAGCTTCGGCGGCGTCAACTCCACCATCAGCCTGCCCAACTACATGTCCCACGCCAGCATTCCGCAGCATTTGCGTCAGCAGAAGAGCATCCCTGCCGACCTGGTCAGGATTTCCGTGGGCGCCGAAGATGTCGAGGATCTTCTGGATGATCTGGGTCAGGCGTTTGAGTTTGCGTCCCGGCAGAATGTTGAGGCGCGTGCGGTGGCCGCCGATTGAAGCGTTCGCGGGATGGCAAACAGTTTGCTGAACTGCTCGATCACAATCGATTCGGAAGGGGGCGCAGCCTTACGGGCCACGGCAAGAATCTAGTTTCGGGCCGTGTTGAAGGGGCGCACCTTCAGGTGCGCCGTACGAGCCCTTTATTCTTCTCATTCCTCGCGGGCTTGAGCCCGCGAGGAAGTTGCTGTTCCGAGTTCCAGAGCTTTTACGCCTGCGCCCCGCTCGCGCCTTTCCGCTATAATCCCGGTAAAAGCCACCGCGTAGGGGATGATGTCGGGAGCCACGGCAGCCAAGGTTCAGCAGGAGGATGTGACGGTTGATTCTCCGCTACTGCTTTGCGAACTCGAGCCGTGGCATCGCGTTTTCTTTCGCAATCTCGGCGATTTGCTTCTCCGCCGCGAGCCGCCTCCGGTTGAAACCACTGCAACCCCGGTTCCTCTCCGGCACGATTACTTCATCAAGACCGGCATTGATGCGTACAGCTACCTGGAATCCTACGGCGGCCACATTGTCGTAATCGCGCTGGTTTACCTGGTTTGCACGCTGCCGTTCTTCAATCGCACGCCCCAGTTGCAGTCGCCGTACGAAAACACCACCATCACCTACTACCCGGTCAGCGATTATCTGCCGCCCATCAACACCGCTGCGAAAGCTGAGGTGAAAACGCGCCGGGGCGCGCCGAAGCTGGCCCGGCAGGAGATTCTGTCCGTCCCGCCGAGTCCGGACAACCTGCATCAGACCGTCGTCACGCCGCCGAAGGTCAAGCTCTCGCACGATGTGCCATTGCCGAACATCGTGGCCTGGACGCCCATCCCGTCGGCGCAGCCGGTGGCCGCTTCGGCGCGTTCGGTTTCGCAGTTGAAGGTTCCGCAACTGGAGCCGGATGTGGCCGCGCCCACGGCCGATGTTTCCAAGGTCCACGCCAAGCTTGAACTGCCAACGTTGCCGCAACCGTCAGTGGTCGAACCTCCTCTCTCGCCGGACCAGTTGAAGCTGAAGAGCGGCCAGCTCAACATGGCGCAACTGGAGCCAACCGTTGCCGCGCCCAAGTTGCCGGTACCCGTACAGCGCGCCAGCGGAGTGGGCAACAGCGGCGCGAAAGAAGTTCCGCCCTCGCCGAATGTGCAGAACCTTCCCGCGCAAGGACAAGGTCAGCTCATCGCCCTGGGGCTGAATCCCACGGATGTCCGCGGGCCCATAAGCATGCCCAACGGCAATCGCAGCGGCGAGTTCCATGCCTCGCCCAGCGGCAAGCCCGACGCTCCCGGCACGCCCAACCTGGCTGGCACCGGTAACGCGGACAATGGAGGAGGGACCGGCAAATCGAATGGCGCGCCCCAAGGCATCGTGGTTGGATCCGCTCCGGGAGCGAACACCTCGGCAGTCGCCGGCACGCCCAACTCCGGCGGTGCGAAGCCGGGCGCGGCCAATCCGGACCAGGACGCACGCAATCGCCTCTTCGCCGCCGCCATGAAGCCCTCGCTGCCCAGCTCCCGGGAGCGCGTAACGCCTCCGCCGCCTGCGGCCGAGCTGCCTGAGGATCCCGAGCGCAGCATCGAGCAGCGGGTGTTCGGCAGCAAGCGCTATTACTCGCTGATCATGAACATGCCGAATCTGACGTCGGCCACCGGCAGTTGGATCATTCGTTTCGCCGAACTGAAGCAGAGCGATGACAAGACCGCGCTGACGGCCCCGGTCGCCATGACCAAGGTCGATCCCGCCTACCCTCCCGATGTGCTGCGCGATCACGTGGAGGGCACGGTAACTCTGTATGCCATCATCCGCACCGATGGAGTAGTGGATGGCATCCGCATCCTCGATGGCCTGGATTCGCGTCTGGACGAGAATGCGGTGCAGGCCTTGTCCCATTGGCGCTTTCGGCCCGGCATGAAGAACGGCCAGTTTGTCGCCGTCGAAGCCGTAGTGCAGATTCCGTTCCGCATGCACAAGCTGCAATAGACGTCTTGTCTAAACCAGTCTGCTCAGGGACCTTGTGTGAGAGATACGCTTGATCTTCGCGGTGGGATATGAGTCACGAACAGAGAACCCCTGAGGGGTGGAATTGCAGTTAGCCCAGGACGGAGCGAAGCGGAGTCCTGGGTAGAGCGTTGAAAAGTGCCTGAGTCCCGTAGGGACGGCAGAGTTCTGAACACAGGCCCCAGCAGTGCACAGGCAAGAACGCCGTTCACGCGGCTACGCGAGCAAGTCGCCGCGCACGCACGCGTCAGGCTGGAGAGAACCTTTATTTCTGGTCGGTGTTTTCCGCGACAATTGGAGCCTGCTTGGCAGCAGGCTTGGATCGTTGCTCGAACAGAACCACTTCGCCAGGCTTGACCAGCCCCAGCTGTTCGCGAGCTTCCTTCTCAATCACGCTGGGATCGCCGCGCTGCAGGGCCTGCACGCGATAGTCAAGCTGATCGTGCTCGACCTTGATTCGCCCTATGTCCTGCTCCAGCGCCTGCACTTCGGCCCGTTTGCTTTGCCAGACCTTCATGCCGTTCGCGCCAAAGATAACCTTGTAGCCAATTTGTACGGACAGCAGGGCTATGCATATCGTCGCCATTACGCGACGCATGCTATAGAGCCATTTCCCGGCGATGCGAATCGTGATAGTCACGGTAGGCTCTAGTGGAATTCGCATCCTGCAGCCAGTCAAGCAAAGATCCGCCGAAAACAGGGCGGGGAATCAACTCTGATACAACGAAGAGATGGCGAAGACGCGATGCGGAGCAGCCGCATGTGCGCGTTCTGAAAGGGCGCAGCTTTAGCTGCGCCCTTTCAGCCAGATACTTTCTCATTCCTCGGCGGCTTACTAGCCGCCGGGGAATATGGTTTTCCTGGGTTTTCGCAAACGGTAACGCCCATCGGAAGAATCACGCGTCCCTTCCGCTGTTTTCTTGTAGAACGCAGCCGGACGGCTGACGCCCGCTTCAGCGTGTTACAGTCTCAACCAAATGCTCAAGCGAGGTCTTGATGACGAATGCGCGCCTTGTGCTCACCACTGTTGGTTTGAAGGAAGCGGCGGAAAAGCTCGCTCAGCAGCTGGTGGAGCGGCGCCTGGCCGCCTGCGTCAACATTGTTGGTCCCATAAGTTCCATCTATCGCTGGAAGCACAAGGTCCACAACGAGCAGGAATACCTGCTGCTCATCAAGACGACCACCGAGCACGCCGCCCAGTTGCAGTCGGCGTTCAAGGTATTGCATCCGTACGAGCTGCCCGAATGCGTACACTTGCCGATTGAGGGTGGCAGCGACGAATATCTGGCGTGGCTCGCCGCCGAGGTCAGCAGCGGGGAATGATGAGCAAATGTCCGTGCGCCTGGCGGCGCGTCACGAAGGTCCATGGGATAACTCGCTGCTGTTTTGAAAGGGCAAGTCTCAGAGGCTGCGGAAAAAAGTTGCGTTCGACTCCTTTGGAAGGGGCGCAGCTTTAGCTGCGCTGTTACAAACCCTCTAGATTTGTCATCACGAGGAGGCCTTTAGGCCGACAAGGGATCTGCTTTTGACTTTTCCGCAGCCTGTTCAGCCATGCCGCAAGAATGCATGTATGGGGGCGGCTTTCGCCGCCGAGATAACGGCTGCTGAACTGGTTTGGTACAATAACGCACGGACGTCGCGAGGATGGGCGTTCGCCGCAGATTTGGACCGCAATTCTACTGAACTTTTTTCGCTCGCCTGATTCGCGCTGGTTTTCAGCGGCTTAAGGCGGTACATTGCTCCACAAGCGAAACCCTCGCTTGGCGCGGACGCAATGTTATAGGGAGCCCGTTCTGACGTCGCGATCTGGTCGTATCGCTTACAATCCGGCGTACCATCGCTTTGCCGTAATCCTGGCTTGCGCTACGTTTCTGCTGATCGTTGCCGGCGCACTGGTGACCAGCAACGACGCCGGCCTGTCAGTTCCGGACTGGCCTACTTCCTTCGGTTCACTCTACAAGCTGCCGCCAATGGTAGGCGGAGTGAAATACGAGCATACCCATCGCATGATCGCCGAGTTCATCGGACTGCTGATCATTGTGATGGCGGTGTGGACGCAGCGCGTCGAGACCCGCAAATGGATGCGCGTGCTGGGCTGGACGGCACTGGGCGCGGTCATCGGCCAGGGAGTCCTCGGCGGCCTCACCGTGCTGCATTTCCTGCCATGGTCCATCTCCACGGCGCACGCCACGCTGGGACAGATGATTTTCTGCATCGTGGTCGCCATGGCGCTGTTCACTAGTCGCGCCTGGCTGCAGGATTGCGAACCTGTGGCTGAGACGGATTTGTCGCCGAGCACGCCGGTGCTCACCACGATTGCCGCCGCTTGCGTCTGGGTGCAGTTGATCCTGGGCGCGGCCTTCCGCCACTCCGGCATCAAGCTTCTGCCGCACCTGATTGGCGCCGGCGTTGTGACGGCCCTGCTCTGCTGGACGGTTGCCCGCGTTCTGACCCATTACGGCGGCATCGATCACCTGCGCAAGCCAGCGCAGCTCTTGCTGACCCTGCTGATGATTCAGCTTGGCCTCGGCTTTTTCGCTTACTTCACGCGCATGGTCTTTGGACATAGCGCCGTGCAACCGTGGCAGATCATGGTGATAAGCACAGTGTCCCACGTTGCCTGCGGCGCGCTGGTGTTTGCCGCGAGCGCTGTGTTGGCCATTCAGTCGCGCCGCATGATTAACGCTCACTCTACGGAACCGGCAGCGCACACCGCGCACGGAAAGGCCGTCATCGCATGAGCACTGCCAGCCAGCCATTGGCCATCCCGCGCACAGGATTTGCGTCGCTGTTTCGCGACTACGCCACCCTGACCAAGGCTCGCGTCACCACCCTGATCGTGATGACCGCGTGGGCCGGCGCGTATTTTGCCGCGGCCAAGTCGGGCGTTTCGTCGCTATCGTGGACGTTGCTGCACGCGCTCATCGGCATCGGTTTGGTCAGCGGAGGCACAGCGGCCATCAATGAAGTCGTCGAGCGCGACATTGACGCGCTGATGCGCCGCACCTCGCGGCGTCCCCTGGTCACCGGCAGCATGGGCCTGCTGCACGCCTCCGTCATCGCTTTTGGCATGACCATTGGCGGCGTGCTCTATCTGTGGGCGGCGACGAACTGGCTCACCGCCGCGCTGGCGGCCTTGACCTCGATCAGCTACCTCACGGTCTACACGCCGATGAAGCGCGTTCACCCCATCTGCACTTTTCTCGGCGCATTTCCGGGCGCGATGCCTCCGGTGCTGGGCTGGACTGCGATCCGCGGCCGGCTCGACCCTGAAGCGCTGGTGTTGTTCGCCATTGTTTTCTTCTGGCAGTTTCCGCACTTCCACTCCATCGCGTGGCTCTACCGCGAAGACTATGAGAACGCCCGCATCCGCATGCTGCCGGTCGTCGAGAGTGACGGCCGCTCCACCGCATTCGCCATCGTGATGTACGCGCTGGCGCTGGTTCCAGTATCGCTCGCGCCCACGCTGATGCGCATGTCGGGATGGACGTACTTCGTCGGCGCGCTCGCACTCGGCATTGGGATGCTGTGGTTCAGCCTGCGCATGTGGACCATGAAGCTGGCGCCGGCCGCTCCCGAATCCAAGCTCCGCGCGCGACACGTGCTGCAAGCCTCGGTGATCTACCTGCCGCTCCTGTTCGCGCTGATGATGATCAATCGTGCGTAAGAAGCCGTCAGCCCTCAGCTATCAGCCCTCAGCAAAATCGCTGGGTGCCCCGTTCTAGCCTTCATTTGGCTAGGGCGGGGACGTTTCGTCGTTCGACCTGCCTCCCCGCGCCATATAGAATCATCTGTGGCCCTCATGACCGCTTCTAATACCCTCCATCAGCCGATCGTAGACGACGCGGCCGCCGCAACGGCTGCCGTCATTCAATTGCAGGCCGTGCGCCATCAGTACGGCGATCGAGTCGCGTTGGCGGGCGTTTCCTTCGACGTACGCCCGGCGGAGATCTTCGGCCTGCTCGGTCCCAACGGCAGCGGCAAGAC
>PLBD01000219.1 GCA_003135315.1 Acidobacteriaceae bacterium
GAGACTCAGGAGAGTCCCTCCCTATACACGAGCGTTCACTACGTTGTTGGCTCCGCATCGCGCACGATGATCACCTGTGAAATTCAGGTTCGCACTCTCATGGAGGAGGTATGGGGTGAAGTCGACCATTCGATGAACTATCCGCACGAGGTCGAGAGCTTAGCCTGCCGGGAGCAACTCAAAGTCTTGGCGCGTGTCACGTCGAGTGCGACGCGGCTGTACGATTCGATATTTGTGACGCTCGACGACCACAGGCGCATCGCGAGTAATAGGACAACGAAGCCCCGCCGGCGCCGTCAACGCCAAACGAAGCCGTAGCAGCGTCGTCGTTCTTCGTGGCGTCGTAGCGCTCACCCGTCCTCCCGCGCCGCGGACTGGCTGGTCTAAGCAACGCAGGCGGTGCTACTGAATTTCTACCGAATCACATGAGACCGAATCTAGGCCTTTGATAATGCTGATATTTGCTCTTGCCCGAGGATTATCCCAACAAGCATCTGGGGCAAGCCCCAGGGGGAAGTAGGGGGAGTTCATTGCCGGGGCGACTTGAGATTAACGAATTGCCTTGGACTTGAATTGCGGATCTCCACGGGTATCTGAACTCCCCCTACTCCCCTCGTTGCCTAGTGGCCACACGTCATCCGGGAAGCTGCCTGCGAAACACGAAGTGAAGCGCAGACCCAACTAGGTCGTCCAACTCTTCCTCCATTCCGCCAAAGTGCTCCCGTAGCTTGCCGACACCTTCTTCGGCTTTGCTCAACGTGTCGGCCACCTTCAACTGGGTGTCTAAATCCAGTGGAAGTGCAATTTTTAAGTCAAGGAACTTTTCTACACTCAGTCGCCTACGATTCGTGGATCCTCGACTCAAGTGTTCATAGACCTGAAGCATGTATGGTTGGAACAGGCAGTAGCGAAGGTATGCGGGTAGCACACGCTCACTTCGGATCTCAAATACAGGAAAATCATTAGTAGCAATGGCCCCATCCAGTTCGCTAGGTACAAGTGCCTTGGCGCCATTGCGAGCATCAATACGCGACAGCAGCAGGTCATTGGTGCGCACGATAGTTTGCGACTTTGAGCCAATCTCTCTGCCTTCTACCCGATCTCGAATACGCGCGCCGCGGAAGTGCAGTTGCACGCGCGGCCTAGCGTATTCCTTGTCATCCTGTATACGGACGGTATCTCGACGCTGAATCAATAGATCCCGAAGTGGCGCGCTGGGTGCGACTACCGTCGTCAAACTTTCCAAGGTGTCTTCGAGCTCCCGTAATACCGTCTCACTATCGTTTTTTAAGCGGCGCACGGTCGCAATGATTTCCAACGGTACGGGCAGAGCAACACGCGCATGCTTCGGGTGATTCTGTGCAAGATCAAATCCAACGTCG
The DNA here is from genome assembly GCA_003135315.1 of Acidobacteriaceae bacterium. Lineage (GTDB taxonomy): Bacteria > Acidobacteriota > Terriglobia > Terriglobales > Acidobacteriaceae > Bog-257. Next base: position 1,383 of record PLBD01000219.1, read on the forward strand.
CGCAGTGCATCAGCGCTTACCATCCAAGCTTGTTCTGTCGGCTCCCGATTGTTCCACCAGCGCAGTAGAGGCGTGAACTCCTCATACTGAATGCCATCTGTCGCTGAATAGGACTTTCCCTTCAAATGCGCGCGGTGCGGCGGAAGTGGATGTTCGTAGAACCAAACTTTCTGAGTCGGGCCGCCGCGATCGAAGAACAATAGGTTCGTCGCAATGTCTGTATAGGGCTCAAATACGCCTTTCGGNNCGTATTCGTTCAGGCACGCCATCTTCATATAGCGTCCCATTTGGCACAACCACAGCAGCTCTCGCCGGCCTCCCGACCGGGCTAAGCCTGCGATGCAACTTCCGCATGATAAGCTGCAAAAACAAAAGCGCCGTCTCAGACGTCTGAAGGTCTCCAGGGAAATTACCCTGGATTCCCTTTTCTTCCTCACCACCGAATGGTGGGTTTGTGAGGATAATATCTACCCGCTCTTTCTCGCCGATCTCGGTAAGTTTGAATCGTAAGGAATTCCCCGAGTCTATCTGGGGCGCGTCAAGTCCGTGCAGTAGAAGGTTCATCTGACAAAGCAAGTATGGCAGCGGCTTCGCCTCGCCTCCCATAATGGAAGACTCCTGTAGCACGCGCTGTTGCTCGACAGTCTTAACCTGCGCAGCCAAGTGAGTGAAAGCCTCCACCAGGAATCCGCCCGTGCCGGATGCTGGATCGAGCACTGTTTCACCAAGCTGGGGGTCCACGAGGTTCACCATCAAACGCACGGCCGGCCGTGGCGTGTAAAACTCACCTGAATCCCCAGCAGCGTCTCTCATTTCCCGCAGCAGGGACTCATACAGCGCACCAAGCGTGTGTATTTCCTCGCTGGACGTGAAATGAATTCCCGCAACTTTGTTTATGACGTCGCGCAGAAGATACCCACTCTTCATGCGATTATCGACGCCCTTGAACACTGTTGAGATCACGTCTCGTCGGTCATCTCCGTTGGCACTGGTAAGATTCCGCAGGTAGGAAAACAACCCGGGGCCCTGGGTACCATCGGGCCGCGTGGTCTCATCCTGATTTATAAACTGAAGTAATTCGTCACCCGTAATGCCCTGGATGTTTGCGGCCCAGTCCCTCCACCTGTACGGCGCTTCGATTGCCGGACGGAATCGAATGCCGCCGAGCTTCGCCTCGTCAGCCCGTTGCTGCTCCAGATCGTCAAGAAACTTAAGGAACATGATCCAAGTCAAAAGCGGCAGACGGTCCAAGTCGCCGTTGAGCCCCTTGTCCTTGCGCATCAGGTCCCGCGCGGACTTGATGATTGAAGCTAGTCCTAGCGCGGTAGTGACTGGAACGGTATCCACGTTGCTGCCTTTGTTAGTCTTATCTTGAGGCAGCATACAACTCGCTCTGTAGTTCATTTACGGCGCTGCGCAATTCATCAACTCCACCAAACAATTGAATAATCTCAGCTGGTCTCCCGTGATCACTGATGGGCGGAATATGCAGCACATCAGGCAGCTTGAACTGTGCATCCCCATGTTCAGCATACTTTTCCAACAGTTCATCGAGTACCTGGCGCGCTTCCGGTCCGTACTTCTCGAATAGATCTTTGCGTTCTGAGCGCAACCGCTGTGCCCTCTCTCGTCGCGTGCGCAGAGGTGCGTTGAATGCAAGATGGCACAGTAGGTCGAACGGATCCGCCTCCGGCCGACCGATCTGTTCGGCGAGGTCGGCAAAGCTGATTCCACGTTGCTCAAGTTGCTCGATGAGTTGCCCGCGCCTTGTCAGATCCGCCCATCTCTCACGCAATTCGCGTGAGGTCGGCACAAGGTCCCGCACTTTTTCACCTGCGTAATCCGTATATCGGACCATGCGCAATTGCTTCCCTTGCGGATCCAGCTCATATACCAGATGAGCGGCAATTGCCACTTGGCCCCCATCGAAATAGAACTTTCGTCGGTCGTCCCCAGGTGGTTCACGGACCATACCCCCGCCACCCCGCGGCTCGTTGTCCCCTTTGCCAGGTTCTCCTTCCTCTGGAGGCAGCGCCGGCGCCGGACCATCTATCGGCGTCTCACTAATCCAAACCGGGTCTCCGTCAAAGTCCTTGTCCGCAAACTTCTGCGTTGCTGAGCCGGCATAATCCAGGATGTTATACCAAAGCTTGCCGTAGTCATCGCGGACTCGAGTGCCACGTCCAATGATTTGCTTGAACTCCGTCATCGAACCAATCACACGCGCGAGGACGATATTCTTGCAAGTCGGTGCGTCAACGCCGGTCGTCAGCAGTTGAGACGTAGTCAGGATCGTGGGCGTCTTCGTATCCACATCCTGGAATCGGCTTAGATGTCCTTTGCCGATGTCAGCCTCGTCTGCCGTAACGCGGCTCACGTAGTCGGGATACTGGGCCGTCAGGTCGTCGTTGAGGTTGTGGAGTGCCTGCCGCATCTCACTGGCGTGCTCTTGGTCGACACAAAAGACAATGGTTTTGGCGAAGCGATCCGTCTTCTTCATGAAGTCCGTGAGATTTCGCGCAATGGCCTCAGTCCGCGCCCGCAGCGCAATCACCCGCTCGAAGTCCTTTGTTTGATATTCGTCGTCCGGAATTTCCCGTCCGTAGCGATCCAGTTCTTCCTTGCTCGGACGCCAGCCGGCTGCATCCCATTCG
>PLBD01000535.1 GCA_003135315.1 Acidobacteriaceae bacterium
ATTCGAGCGCTGCGCGTTCCAGACCGTTTTCGCCGGCTTCAAAATGCGCCGCTGCAAGGGCCATGAAGACACGACCTGGGTGCGGCGGCCACTCGACATGGCGTCGGTCCGCCACATCGCTCGCCACCACGCATCCTGTGAGGTAACGGATGCCGAGTGTCAGCATGTCAGGACTCCTCTGCAGCACCTTCTTTTACTATTTGTTGCTGGCTCAATTTCACGAGTTTGAGCAACTCCTTTGATGGATCGAGTGTGAGCGGCTCCTTGCGCCAAGTCAGGCCACACTGCTCGGCTGCGATAACGGTTCCGGCAAGCAGTTTCTTTGCAGCGGCAGCATCAAGTGCGAACGATTGCGGTGTCTCGCCCGGCTTGGCAAGAAGTTCCCAATACATTTGACCACCCGGCCAGAGTAAGCAACGTGACCGCAACCCCATACCCGACTCAAAAGCTAACGTCGCGGCACACAGACCGAGTGCCGCAAGCACGGCACGCCCAGCCGTGTTAGCGGAATTTTGGTCTGGCTTAGGGTTGTCAATGGGGAACCGCAAGCGGCGCAGACAGATCATCGAAACCGTCGTAATCTGCTCGGCGTAGCCAATAGTGATGCCCGCGTTGTCAGTTTCGAAAGGAACGCTGCCGTGATTCACTTCCGAAGGACGAACGATGCCCTTCTTCTTCGGGTCATCAGCAACGCGCCACGAGCCGTCGCCATTTTTTAGAATTGGAACAGCCTTGCTGGCCTCAAGCGGATCGCGACGGACGCCGCGGTTCTTGTGAAGCTCGGAAAGAGATGCTTCGATCCCGATGACCTCCGACACTATGGCTCGCTCAAACTTCGCGCCCAGGCCGCCTTTCGGACCGGTGGAGTCCCACATTCCAAAAAGGAGCGCGGTTGGGCAGAGTTCATAGATGGCAGTGGCGTTAAGCGGGCTCGCCAAGTTCAGTTGACGGCCGGACGCGGATTTACGGAATGCCTCTCCGTTGTATTCGCTGTCGCGCAGGATGGCGTCCGCGAGCCGATGCGGAACTTGCAAACTTGTTATCTTGCCGACTGCATCTAGCAAGCGGCCCTCCTCTTCATCCTTCTTTATGTCGCCGGTGGGGCCGTACTTGGCGAAGTCCACGGTGATGACCGGCAACGCGATCTCGCCAGCATCGATCGCTTCCTGAAGCGCCTGCTCCATTCGATTTGCCTGACTCTGCACGCTGTCGAGCAGTACACAAGTGACTGGCTGTTCGCGCCCGGCTATCCGGCGTTGCTCGACCGCGTACACGGCGCCTGCAAAGGTGGGCGGAAAAACTTTGTCTCCTTCACCGCCTCCCGGCTGAAGTCGGCGACGACACCGAAATGCGGCGGCACCTCCGGATACCGCTGCTTTAAGATCGTCAAACGTGAGGGTAGGAATAGCTTGTCTGACCGTCGTTGTTGCTGACATGAAGGACCTCCGAAACGTCTGTAATCTTCAACGAGGCTGCTGCCCATATCGCGAACTTTCAGCGATTCAGCAGGCGTTACTACGCTTTTGCGGGTGCCAGTGCCTTCAACTCGTGCAACCGATTCGGCTGCAACAACTCGAATGCCTTCTGTGGAACCTTGAGGTACTGCCATTTTGTTCCGCTCAGTTTCGTAGCGTTCTCACACCACTGAGTGGCCGCAGCATCTTTGTGAGCTACATCTTCTGTTTCCGCTCCCTTGCTCTCCAGAAGCCAGCGTGTTCCGTGCTCATCGACGCNNCCATCCGTGTACTCAATGGAGAACCCAAACGGCTGAGGCAGCTTTGAAAAAGACTCTACGTCCGAGGCATTATCGAGGAACCTCGCGAAATCGCGCTCGAAACCGTTATCGCAGGGCACAAGATTGAAAACAGTCTTTACTCCTTCCCACACTTGCCGCGACCACGGAAATGGCTGGCAGCTCGATAGCATCCGTTCAGGCTCCAGCAACCTCGGCTCTTGCTCGGCAATAGTCATTTTCTTCAGTGCCTTTGAGAAAACATCGACGCATACATAGTGAGCAACAGGTGTGCTCATCGCCTTGACCACTTCGTGATCGGTCATGTCCGCCGTGTGAACAAACGCTTTCTGTTCGAAGAACTCCCTGACTTTCGGCGCTAGGGCGGCGAACTGCGACGGCAGCTTGACAGCCTCCGCAATACGCCGCGAGTAATAACCAATGACCTCCTGTGCCGTCTGTGGTTCCGGGATGGTGTAATCGCGCTCAACTTCTTTCTGGAGAGTGATGATGTCGTATCCTTCGTACCGAAACGTTTTGGCGCGGGGATCATCAGCAGACATCGGAAGCAGGATCGTCTGGAAAGACATCACATCCAAGCCAGCAATCTCGTCGGCTAGCGTCTTCTTCCGCACCAGCGAGGGCGACAAAACCGGGAGGCCGATGTCGTAGTCCCTTCGGTTACCAAGTGGGAGGATGGTGACGATTTGCAGCTTGTCCTTGCCGACCTCGAACGTGTCGAGCTTCAAATCCTCCAACTTCTCCAAGTCGTCCACGAAGTCGAGGAACTTCTGATTGCCAATGATGTCCACGCGTTCCGTGAAGTCCACTGGCGTGTCGCGGAACATCAGCCGCAGGCCACGCCCAATGGCCTGTTCGGGCAGAATATTGGCTTTCGCCGTGTACGGGCGGAGACCGACCACGACGGTCACGTTCTTGACATCCCAACCTTCCCTCAGCATCAAGACACTCACGATTGCATGGATGGGGCTGTCGGTCGCGTCCACATCGTGGACGGCCTTTCGGGCCAGATCGAGTTCCTTCTTGCTGACCTCGCCGGATTTATCGGTATGGATTACTTGCGTCTTATCGCCTCCGAACTCGGCTGGGTACTTCTCCCGTAGCCATGATGCAACGTCATCCGCCTCATCGGTGTCATTCAACATGAAAAAGAGCACGGGCTTGCGCTTCAACGGCGCCAACTGGTCGCGGTACTCCCGCCACCGTTCAACGCCGGCCGTTAGATACCCCCGATATCTCACACTGGCGTAGTCTGACTTCGCCTCCACGATCCGGGCGATGCCCTTCATTGGGCGCTTTACGATGTTGTCGAGAATTGCCTGTTTGAGCGGGTAGTCACAAATCGTCCACGGGAAGATGGCGCCCTTCGTGAAGCGCGGGGTAGCGGAAAAGTCTAGCTGCGCGGCAAGCGGAGTCTTGCCATCAATCGTTCGAATGGTCTTGTTCCATTCGTTATCTTCGTCATGTGTGTGGTGTGCCTCGTCGTTGACAACGAGCAAGTGTCCGCCGCGAAGGCCAATACGGTCACCGAAATCGGTCAACTCCAACTTCTGCGTCGGCGGTTTCGGCCCCAGCACCGCCGTCATCGCATCGGGCTCAGCTTCGCCGTTGCGGTCGGCGCGCTCGTAGAACTGCTGGATGTTGGTCAGGAACAACATGCCCTCAGCGGGAGCCTTCTCGGCTTCGCCGCGCATCACGCAGTCGAACTCCCAAAAGATCTCCAACTCTCGTGGAATAACCGGGTCCGTTCGGAAGATGCGACCGCCAGCAAAGTCTGTCTTCAGGCGCTCAAGAACGATGACGTTGGGCGCGAGGATGAGGAATGTCTTGGCATAGTCCTTGGCCACTTCCTCGGGTTCGCGACCTGCGTTAAGGAACTGCCACGCGACCGCCAGGGACATCACCTTGGTCTTGCCGGAACCCGTGGCCATCTTGATGCAGTACCGAGCGAAATCGTCATAGGGCGGCAACCGCACGTCGCGAAGGTCCTGGGCGTACCGCTCCAGCAGAGCCTTCCGCGAGCGCACTTTCTCGTATTCCCATACGAATATCAGCGTCTCAATCGCCTCTTGCTGTGAGCGGTGATATTTGAACGGAGTGCCAGTCGCCNNGTCGCCAGCTTGTGGTCGGCGTTGAACCAATAGTTAAGCAGGATGCGTGTGGTATCGGTAATGCCCTTGTAACCACCAGCAACCCATGCCTTCACGGCCTCTCGCAACGCGGGAACGCACGGTGCCGTTCGAAGTTTGGACGCTACGTCCAGCAACTCGGTCTGCGCGGTATCGACTGCTACACGCTTCCGCCGTGGCATCGCTATTTCACCTTTATGTCCAAAGTCTTTGTCGTGTCGTTCCCGAGGATGTCAATGACCTTCACCACCACCCTGTATCTTCCGGGCTGCTCGTAATCGTGCCTGACCGAAAGCTCGATGTCAGGCTTCTGTCGCGTGCGGTAGGACTGCCATTCGTTGTGGAACGTGTCGTCCCTGAAGTTCCAGTCCACGGCCCAGTAGTCAACCATCTGACTCCAGTGCTTGATAGCCTTTCGGACCTCCTCCGGAACGTCATCGGGTGGAATTACAAAGTCGGTCAGCTTCAGGCTTAACTCACGCCCCTTCTGCTTCGGCTCCACTGACAAGGCACCTAACTCAAAGAACTTGATGTCTCCCTGTTCGACCGCCTTCTTCTCCAGCACTTCGCGCGGGATTTTCTTAAATACAACATCCACTCGCGATTCCGAGGCGACCTGCCGAGCAGTCTCGTTTAGCTCGAACGCAAATTCCCAGCCAAGAATATCTGCTGCTGCTTTGCGGTTTACTCCTGGACCCGCAGTGGCCTTCCACACCTCACGGGCGATCGCCTTGACGTCCGTCAGAGTCACAGGTGCATCCACTGCGCCGATGTGCACCATCCGCCCAGCCTTCAGCCCGTGGAGCCATGCGTGTCCGTTGAGCGGCGTGGCGCGATACAAGTCGAGAATGAATTTGCGGTAAGCCGCCTCACGTAGGCGCTGTTGCTCAGCCCCACCTTCGCTGCCTGTGCGGAACTCGGCTGTCTGCCACGCCTGTCTTTCGTACTTACCGAGGTTTTGGACAGCAAAAGGTTTTACGCCAGATACGGACAGCAGCCGCTTGCGGCTTGTGTGAATAGAGAACCGTCCCAGGTCGCAAGCTATCCAGCGCCTCCTCAGCTTTTCGGACACTGCGGCGGTAGTGCCACTTCCGACGAAGCAGTCCAATACTAGGTCGCCTTCGTTCGATGANNCGTTGATGATTCGGTCTAGCAATACCTCGGGTTTCTGTGTGTCGTAGTTGACGCGCTCTGCCGCTTGCGAGTTAACCGGGGATATATCCGTCCAAATCGAAGTCGCTGGCTGGCCGGAGGATTCATCAAGATACCGAATCAATTGTGGACGCTTGTCTTTGCTGTCCGGGTACCAAATCCTACCTTCATCATGAAGGCGCTGCATGGTTTCCTTGGAGTACCGCCAGCCCAAGGTCGGAGGCTGATGCCCGCGCCAAACATACTTCATGTTCGGCCTAGGATTCGGACTCGTGATGTTGTCGAGTCTGTAGCGCCGACCCTTGGCGTCCAAGTGCGTGTATTTGCTATCGAGGTAGTCTGAATCGTGCTTCACATACGTGTCGTTAAAGGTGAAGCTTCCCCTCGCGTACAGGTAAATCACATCGTGGATGTGATTAAAGGTGTGACTGTCACTTCGGGCTGACGTACGTTTCCAGATAATCTCATTCTGACACGCCTGCTGGCCGAACACCTCGTCCAGCACGGCCTTTGCGTAGTGACCTACGTGCCAGTCCAGATGAACATATATGGAACCATTCTCGCCAAGCAGTTGGTCAGCCAATACAGCAGTCTCATAGAACCATTCCAGATAAGAATCGAGACCTCTGCCCCAGGTATCTCGGTATGCCTTCTGTTCAAGGATGGAGGGTTGCTTTACAAAGGAAGCCCCTTCCGATTCTTCTGAATCAGAGTGACTCGGGATTGTCGCTGTGAAGGAGAAATCCGCTCCTGTATCGAAAGGGGGATCGATGTAAATGAGGTCAACCTTTCCGCTGAACTCCGGCAGAAGGGAAGCCAGCACATACTTCTTGTCACCCCAGATGAGCTTGTTGCGCCACTCGGTCGAGCGGCCAGACGAGAACAGTTCTAGATTCCGCCTGCGGTCAGCGGCACTCTCGTTAACGCTCTCTATCGTCTGAAACGGAAGTGCGACCCTAACGGGACTCTGCCGTCTGCCATCAACGTACTTGCCTTCCCAGATAAGTTCAGTCATCACCCTCCGTTCTTCCGGCCTCCGCGAGGTCTCGCGAAATTTTCTACGCGCCCGCCCGATCCAGGTACTCCTGTACTGCTTCTCGAAGGATGTCTTGATTCGTCCGTCGCTGAGTTGCCCCGAGTGTACAGAGACGCACATACGTGCTGTTATCCACCTTCACCGTTAACGCCACGGGTTTCGCTTTCATTTCAGCTTTCGGGGTCGCACTCCCTGATCTGGCAAACCCAGGCTTACGCCCGCTCTTTCTCATTGCCATTGTGAATCCTTGTGAAGCCGCAGTATACGCGCAGCTACGCAGTTACGTAAGTGACATCTGAGGCAAAAAACTCCTTGTCGAAGGAGCGAGGCAAGCACGCTTTGCCCACCGGGGCATTCCCTGTATTGGAAATCAGATCCTGTCTCCTACTCAGCAGCGATTGGCTTGAGATGAGCTGGTTCTTCGAGGATATCGAGTAGTGCTCGTGCGCAATACACGCGGTTCCGCCGAGCGTCTGTTGTCTGCTGCACGACACCATTACGTTCCAGACGTTCGATGGCACGCTGAGCGGTCGTAAAGGCAACGCCCAATTGACGAGTAACGCCGGTGGTGGTGATGAATGGATTTGCCGCTAATAGGTCGACAATTCGCAGCGGGGTGTTCGTTGACTCGCCAGCCAACATCTTTTGCCATTGAGCAACGATGTCATTGATCCGCGTAGCCCGACTCACCGCATCTTCGGACATGCGCGCAATGCCAAGCAGGAAGTATTCGAGCCATTTCTGCCACGCTGCTCGTTCGCTGACCCCTCGCAAGCTGGCGTAATAATCGCGGTGGGCGGCCTCAAAAAACGCAGAGAGGTACAGCAGAGGAGTTGGGAGAATCTTTCGTTCGATCAGGAACAAGGTTATCAGCAAGCGTCCAACTCGCCCATTTCCATCGAGAAACGGGTGAATCGCTTCGAATTGGTAGTGGGCGAGGGCAATAGTCACCAGCGGTGGCAAGTCGGATTCATGGAGAAATTTCTCCCAGGCTGCGAGGCAGGGTTCCACTTCCCCTGGCGGTGGCGGAATAAAGGATGCGGTTGCCAGCGTACTGCCGGGCCTACCGATCCAATTCTGTGTGGTTCGGAAACGCCCCGGAGTCGCCTGGTGCCCGCGGACACCGGCCATGAGCTTCTCATGTAACTCGCGGACAAGGCGGACGCAAATTGGAAGTTTCTTGAGACGTGAGATGCCATGCTCTAGAGCAACCACATAGTTACCGACCTCGCGCAGGTCTTCCGGGCTACGATCCACCACCGCTCCGGCTTCGGAAGCCAGCAACTCGCCAAGTGTCACCTGTGTGCCCTCGATCTTGCTCGACAGCACGGCTTCACGTCGTACAAAGGGCCGCATCAGAACATGAGGGTTGGGCAGCCTTCCACCCTCGCCGGCCAGTCTGCCTATGAGCCGGTCTGCGTCAGAAAGCACTCGAATAAGCCGGGGCGTCCAGTCCAACACCGGGGGCAGGGGGGCTGGGACGAAAGCCGAATATGCGCCTTGAGGCACCCTCCGGCCCGGAATGTTCACGATTTTGGGCATGGCCGCTTTTCCGAGATGTGAAAACAGCCCATCGTCCTATTTTCGACTTCAATCATAATCGAAAATAACGACCCTGCCTATTGGCACGGACGAAAATAGGGGGAATCATCCACCTCTTTTTGGCGTAGTAAGGTCAACGGTTTTACCAAGACTTTACATAACCCGATCTTCATTTTGAGGAGATATAGCCGCTCGTGTCGCAATGTAAGGCGCTCACGCGGTGCGGCAGGCTGTTCGGGCCGCGGACCATCATCCTGCCGCTTCGGCGGCGCCCTTCGTCTTTTGGGGCTTCACTTCGGAAAGGAGTGAACGGAGCTCACCCAGAATGTCGCGGTGGTGCTTATCAAGGTGCTTCTCGATGCGAGCGTTCGACAGCAAACGCTCAATATAGCCGCACGCAATCGAAAGAGTCAGCATATCCGTTCCATAAGATGCCTCAACGGCCTTGAGCTCGCGAAGTAATAAATCAGTTTCCTGTTCGAGCATCGCCTGAGCCGCAGTTGAGGTAGCCTCGATTCGCGACTTCCGTTGCGAGGGGGTCTCAACGAGGAATTCGGGACGAGTCACTTCGAGGAGGGCCTGGGCGAAGCGGACGGAATATGTGCCGGTGGCGTGCATGTGCTCTGCCGCCTCGATTTGCCGCATGGGTTTCATTTTCTTAAGTGCAGCGAAGGCCCCGGCGGTGACATCGCTGTTACGCAAGATCTCGACTGCCTCGGGACAGATTCCGTCGAGCATGTGCCGTCGCTGCCTAATTGCTGAAACATCAACATTTAGCACCTGAGCGATTCGTTCCTCGCCTACGCCGTTCGAGAGCGCTTTCAGTATCATGAAATGCTCAGCCACAGGCGGAGCGTGGTTGACTCGCTTGTTGTATGTATAAGCCTCATCATCCATCGCGAAGATGGTGCGTACCTCGCTCAATCCGTTCTGCTTGAGGATGTCCAATCTGACGTGCCCATCAAGCAACAGGTAATCCCTCGGTCCTCGCGGATAGACCACGAGCGGTTCGATCAAACCAATATGTGCAAGCGAAGAGCTGATCCGTCTGTAGGTAGTGCTCTTTCGGAGTTCAGCAGGTATTTCTCTCTGCGGAACGATGGCGTCAACTGGAAGTACAACGACATGCTCGTTGAATGCAGGTTTCACCTTGGGGCTCATGTTTGTCGGTCCTTTTGATCCGAGGATTATTTGAGGCGAGTTGCGAGTTCCGAAGGCATATTGACGAGATTTTCTGCTCTTAAAAGCGTAACGAAATGTTCATCTGACATCAGTCGCCGTATGGCTGTGGTGAGAAGAAGCAGGCGCTCCTTCGTGAAGTTCGCTTTCTTTATAAGCTGGCGCTGTTCGCGAATCCGGTCTTTATATTCGCGTACCAACGCCTCGCCTGTGATTTTGCGTCGGGTCTGGGCGATTCTCCCAGCTTTTTCTTGGCGCGCTATCCGCTGAGCAACAATGCGCCTAGCAGCTCGGAACCTTTCTCCCCTGAGGTCACCCTTTTCGTACGCTTCGGAGAGTGCCTGTTGCACTTCGCGGTCGTTGCCCGTCGCGATCCTGACCGCAACACTGATGGGCAGACGACCGGCCTCAACCGCGTGAGCCAGTCCCTCCTCGCTGTGCTCCACGAGGTGAATAATGCCGTGAATATAGCTGCGGTCAAGGCCCAGTTTCCGGGCGATATCATCGGCCTTATAGTTCCGCTCGCGCAGGCTCCGAACTTCTCTGATGAGGTCCCGATTCGAAGGTGGGCGCCGAGCGATATTCTCAACCAAGCTCATCAAGAGCCGTTCTTCCCGAGACGCATCGCTCACCACAGCGGGAATTGTGGTCTCACCCAGAGCCCGGCAGGCTTCCATTCGGCCTTGACCGCAGACGAGATCATACCGAGTGCCATCAGAGTCGAGTTCGCGACGAGATACCGTAATCGGTTTCTTGAGCCCGACCTCGGCGATGCTGGCGACGATCTCTTGAAACTTTGTCTTATTTCGTGTCCGAGGATTAACCAC
>PLBD01000449.1 GCA_003135315.1 Acidobacteriaceae bacterium
TCGCCATACACCGGCAGCGGCAGTCCCTTCAGGGCATTCTGCACCACCAGAGGAATCAGCTTCTCGGGAAACTGGCGCGGCCCGTAGTTATTGGAGCAGTTCGTCGTCAGCACGGGAAGACCATAGGTGTGGTGGTAGGCACGTACCAGATGATCGGATGCCGCCTTGGAGGCTGAGTAAGGGCTGTTCGGCGCGTAGGGAGTATCCTCGGTGAAGGCCGGAGCAGTAGGTGTCAGCGAACCATAGACCTCATCGGTGGAGACGTGCAGAAAGCGAAACTTCCTCCGCTGCTCTTCGAACAGCTCCATCCAGTATCCGCGTACAGCCTCCAGCAACTGGAAGGTTCCCTCGATGTTGGTGCGAATGAACTCAGCGGGGCCGAGAATGGAGCGGTCCACGTGGCTTTCGGCGGCGAAGTGGACGATGGCGCGCGGCTGGTGCTCGGCGAGCAGGCGAGTGACGAGCGCGCGGTCGGCGATGTCGCCGTGGACGAAGGTGTAGGCGGGGTCGGACTCGACCGGGGCGAGGGTCTGCAGGTTGCCGGCGTAGGTGAGCTTGTCGAGCACGGTCACCCGGGCGTCGGTGAACCCGGGATACCCCCCGGAGATCAGGGTGCGGACGTAATGCGAGCCGATGAACCCGGCTCCTCCGGTAACTAAGACGCGCATTGTCCTCCTCGACTAAGGTTGCTAGCCCGCATTCGATTGTATTCGCGGGGAGCAAACTTGCGGGCATCGGCAAGGTTGAGTGAGCCGATCGGAGGCTTTGCGTGCGGCGGGACGATGGGCGTTCCGGCTCGCTGTCCATCTTTAGGACGCGGTGTTCAACATTTGGACTCTCCCGCGCCCGCCCCGGAGTTAGCTGAGTTTTCCCGCAATCTGCAACCTATAGACAAACATAGCTTTTAATTTCCACAACGGAACTTTCCCGCGATGGTAAAACAGTTGCTTAAGCGATATGGCACATTAGAGTGGCAATTTAATAGCACCTTAATGGTTCAACGACTGACGGCCTTTATGAGCGCAGCCGCCGTCGTGTCCTCGCTCAGCCCGCCTCCTGGGACCGAGAGTGGCGAAGCCTTGTGCGGGAAAAGTCCCGATCATTCTGCTTATGCAACTGGAGGAACATCATCGCCGCTGCTGGCTGGCTGCCTACACGCGCTCGCGTCACGAGCAGCATGTCGCCAATCAGCTTCAGTTGAAGGACCTTGAGTTCCTGCTGCCGACCTTCCAGCACTGGACGCGCTGGTCGGACCGCATCAAGCGCTCTCAGGCTCCACTGTTTCCCGGCTACATCTTTGTTCATGTCTCCGATGGCGAGCGCGTGCCCGTTCTTGAAACCATGGGCGTCGTTCATCTGGTCTGCATCGCAGGCAAGCCCGCCGTCCTGCCCGACGCAGAGATCGAACGCCTGCGCCTCTGCGCCTCGCGGCCCGGCGATGTCGAACCCCACCCCTATCTAAGAATTGGACACCGCGTGCGCGTCACGCACGGCCCCTTTGCCGGATGGGAAGGCACGCTGCTGGAAAAACAAAACTCCTTCCGTCTGGTCGTAGCCATCGATCAGATCCAGCGATCGGTGGCCGTCAATCTTCACGGTGCGGACCTGGAATCCCTCGACTGATTTGAATACACCTGATTTCTCGACCCGGCCGCAGCCCGGTCTATCTTGCTGTCCGTCTCTGTCCACTTCCTGAACTCACAACTCGGCTTCCGCCAAACCCGCAGTCCTCCCTCAACCCAATGAGTACCTCTACCCGCTCGCTCGCCTCGCTCGACGTTTCGCTCCCCGGCCCGGCCGAGTGGACACTTCCACTCGCATCATTATTCGCCGCTTCAGAAAAGCTGCTGGACCTCGCTGCCGTTCTCAGCGCGGTGCTGTTCGCCGACGTGCTGTACCGGGCTCTGGATCCGGCGCGAGCGGCTGCCTGTGCGCCCTCCACTGTATTCCTCTGCGCTGCCGGGTTTGCCCTGCTCTTCGTCTTCTTGCTGGATCGTTACGGCGGCTATCGCCCTTGCCTCAGCCTGCTGGCCATTCGCGAAACCGAACGCATCCTGCGCGTCACCCTGCAAGCCTTCTTGCTGGCTCTTCTGGCCGCGTACTTCTGCGCCGTGCCCGTTTCGCGGCTGGCGTTCTCTCTCGCCCTGGTCACGGTCCCGCTCTTCCTCACCCTGGAAAAATGGGAGATGCACAAACTTCTGCGCATGCTGCGCGGCAAAGGATTCGGGACTCGACGCGCCGTGATCCTCGGGACTGGCCCCGCGGCCCGCCGGATTTATTCGGCCCTTGTGCGCTCGCCGAAGTTCGGCGTCGATCCGGTCGCTTTCGTGGACGACGACCCGCAAGCTGGCACCACCGAAATCTACGAGCCATCCTATCGCGGCAAACACTCCGCCAGAGTGATGCCCGGCCCGCTCTGTCCTGAGCTGTTTCGCCAACTGAACGCCTCCGTGCTGGTGATTGCGGACCCGGCGGCAAATCGCGAGTCGATGCTGCTGACGAACCCGAACATGGCAGCCGGCGTCAGCATCTACTTCGCCCCGGCCGACTTTCTGGAACCGGGTTACTGGGTGGACTACGCTGAACTGGACGGCATCGTGCTCGCCCATCTTTCCCGGGGCACAAACCGCATCTTGTTTGATTTGGGAAAGCGCATGCTCGACATGTTCGTCGCGGCACTTATGCTTCTGCCCTTGGCCGTCATTGCGCCGGTCATCGCCATATTGGTGAAGTCGACATCTCCGGGACCGGTGCTCTTCCGCCAGCAGCGTGCCGGCAAGGCGGGTCGCCGGTTCACAATGTTTAAGTTCCGCACCATGTTCCAGGACGCGCCGCACTACGAAACTTCTCCCGGCGCGGGTGACGATCCGCGCGTCACTCCCGTTGGTCGTTTTCTCCGCCGCACCAGTCTGGATGAACTCCCGCAACTGATGAATGTGCTTCTAGGGCAGATGTCCCTGGTCGGCCCGCGGCCGGAAATGCCCTTCATCGTCGAGCAATACACTCCGCTCCAGCGCCAGCGGCTCTTGGTGAAGCCAGGCATCACCGGCCTCTGGCAGATCGGTCCGACGAGGGCCTTTCCTATCCATGAAAATATGGAGTACGACCTGTATTACATCCGTCACTGCAGTCTATTTATGGACGCAGCCATCCTGCTGCATACCTTGCTCTTCGCCCCCCGCGGCATCTGAACCTAGCTGAGACTCTTGCCTCTGCTTGTCATCACAAGGAGGGCTTCAGCCCGACAAGGGATCTGCTGTTCTGACGCAGCGCGGAAGGCCTGCGATCAACAGCGTTGCAGGAAGCCACTTCCTGACTCTGCCGAACCGTGCGCTGTTCCAACTCCCTCATTCTTGTCATC
>PLBD01000268.1 GCA_003135315.1 Acidobacteriaceae bacterium
CGTGAGCGAGACGCGGATGGTGTCGCCGATGCCTTCCTGCATCAGCACGCCGAGCGCGGCGGTCGAGCCGACGATGCCCTTCGCGCCCATGCCCGCTTCGGTTAGGCCGAGATGCAACGGATACTCGCAGCGCCGCGACAGTTCGCGATAAACGTCGATAAGGTCCTGCACGCCGCTGACTTTGGCGCTCAGGATGATCTGCTCCGGCTTCATGCCGTAGCTGACGGCGAGCTCGGCGGAGCGGAGCGCGCTTTGCACCATCGCTTCCATGGTGACCTCGCGCGCGTCTTTGGGCTCGTCGAGCTTGGAGTTCGCGTCCATCAGCCGCGTCAGCAGCGACTGGTCGAGCGAGCCCCAGTTGACGCCAATGCGCACGGGCTTATCGTTCTCGATGGCGACGTCGATCATGGCGCGGAAGTTGTCGTCGTCCTTCTTGCCGATGGAACAGTTGCCGGGATTGATACGGTACTTGGCCAGCGTTCGCGCGCACGCGGGATACTTCTTCAGCAGGATGTGCCCGTTGTAATGGAAGTCGCCGATGATGGGAACGGGCACGCCGAGCTTCTCAAGGCCGTCGACCACGTAAGGCACCGCTTTGGCGGCATCGTCATTGTTGACGGTGACGCGTACCAGCTCCGAGCCGGCGCGGGCCAGCGCCATGCACTGGCGAATGGTGCCATCGATGTCGGCGGTGTCGGTGTTGGTCATGGACTGCACCACGATAGGTGCATCGCTGCCGACGCGCACGCCGCCAACCGTCGCCGTATAAGTCTTTCTACGCTGAATTTGAGCCATACAGACGTCTGTAGAAAGTTTAACACGCTGAACATCGCTGCCACGTGACAAGGCAGTTTCGGCCATCTCCTCAACTCTCGTTGAAAAACTGTCGCGCCAGGAGGCAGCCCAAAAGTGGCGCGACGGAGGTGGTCCTCAGTGGTCTGGACACTGCACTTCGTGGTCATTAGGATTCGGCGGTCCGAGTTTGTTCCGTGCAGGTTCCAGCTCGGAGTGGGGCATGAGAGCGGCGTAACGCGAAGGGCATTGTCCTGGAGCAGTCGCTCTCGCTGCCACCATGAAACCGCAGTGCGCACGGCGGAAATAAACGGTCCGCAGTCGCGAACGCGGAGCTAAGCCCTGCTCCCCTCATAGACACTTTGAGGCTCCAAGCCCGCCTGCTTCTTGCTACAATTTCATCCCTGCTGCCAGGAACGGGTGTATGCTATGGCCGCGAAAAACATGAGGTACATACCGTGAATCGAAGCGCAGCGCCGTTCCGCCATCTGACTCTGGTAATGGTGAGCTTCAGCGTAATGTGTGCGATCGGCCTCCATGCGCAAAGCTATAAAGTGCTGCACAGCTTCGGCGCAGCCGGCGATGCCTCGAATCCCGGCTCTCCCATGGTTCTAGGTCAACAGGGAAACGTATATGGCACGGCGCTGAACGGCGGACCCGGCGGATCCGGAATAGTGTTCGAGCTTTCTCCGAACGGCGACGGCACGTGGGGCGAGTCTATACTGCACAGTTTTGACGCCGCCGGAGACAATCCCGAAGCATCTCTCGCGCTCGATGTGCAGGGACATCTTTACGGCGCGACGCCTGGCTCGGGAAACGACGGATCGTACGGAACCATCTATGAACTGTCACCCAGCGGCGGCGGTACATGGGCCTTGAATACGATTCACTCTTTCACCAACGGCACCGATGGAGCCGGTCCGGGGCCGGTAGTGTTGGGCAACGCCAGCGAAATCTATGGCGCAGCCAGCAATGGCGAAACCCGGCACAATGGCTTTGACTTCAGCTTCAGCCGCCTTTCGGTCAACGACTGGTCGGAGCTGTTCCTGCATACCTTTACCGGTGGCGGCGATGGTGTCGATCCTGCCGCGCCGTTGACCTTGGACGCCGCCGGCAACCTCTACGGAGTAACCGCGGGCGGCGCTGAAGGGAACGGAACGCTTTACAAGCTGACACCGAACCACGGACGCCCCGGGTGGACCAAGAGCGTGCTGTATAACTTCGGCGCACTCTCCGGAACCGCGGAGCCTCATCTCATTCTTGATGCCTCGGGCAACATCTATGGGGCGACCGATGAGGGCGGACTCTACTACTACGGAACGGTCTATAAGCTTTCGCAGAACCAGGATGGCACCTGGAGCCAAACCGTGCTGTACAACTTCCAGGGAACCAGTCACGGCGACGGCGAATTGGTCGGCGGCGCACTGGTCCTGGATGCCGCCGGCAATATCTATGGAACCACATTGCAAGGTGGGAGCGGTTGCAATGGCTACGGTTGCGGCATCATCTTCAAGTTGACGCCTTCCTCTGGCGGTCAATGGACGGAAACCATTGCCTACCAATTCACCGGCGGCAACGATGGTTGGCAACCGTCTGGCGGGCTGATTTCCGACCATGCAGGCAATCTCTACGGAACCACGAATTATGGAGGCGCATACGGCAACGGAGGGACCGGAGGAGTGGCTTTCGAGTTTACGCCCTAAGCGGAACAGCAATGCCGAAGCCGCTCTCAGTCAGCTTTTCTGCTCATTCACGAGTTGCCGAAGGTATGTGACCTTCTTGCGCACATAGCCGGCATAAATCACATTCAACCGCCAGCACAACGCGCCGTGCAGGACGCCGCCACGCACAACTTGCCGGTAGAAGAAAGTCCACAGCGGATTCAGTAACTCATTCAGCCGGCTTCTGCGCCATGCGGTGTTTTCGTGCTCGAAGTACTGGCGGGCGCTCAGGCGCGCATATTGATCCATGGTCTGGGCGAACTGCTCGACGTCCTTGTAGGCATAGTGCAGCATGTTGTTCTTCAGCTGCCGGACGGTGCCATCCACTTTGATCGACTCATGCACCACTCGCGGCTGAAAGCGGCCTCTGCCTTTGCGAATCAGGCGCAGTTGCGCGTCAGGATAGAAACCGCCGCCCTTCACCGGCGAGTCGCCGATGTATAGGACGCGCGGTATTTTGAAGCCGGCGATGTCGCCCGGAACGCCGTGCTTCATGAGGTCGCGTATTTCCGCCACCAGCGCGGGAGTCAGAACTTCATCGGCATCGAGGCTGAGAATCCACGCGCCTGACGCCAGATCGATGGCCTTGTTCTTCTGCTCGGCATAGCCCAGCCAGTCCTGATGATGGAAACGCACGCCGAAGCTGGTGGCGATCTCGACGGTGCGATCCGTGGAGCCGCTGTCGAGGAAGACGATTTCGTCCGCAACCCCGGTGACCGCGGCAAGCACCGCCGCAATCGTGCGGTCTTCATTCTGCGCGACGATGGTTACGGACAGCGGCGGGCCGCCGGTTTTGGTGGTCATGGATGATGATGCAGCCGCATTGGCCTATAAGGCCGCAATGTGATCGGTTCCAATGTAAAGCTGAATCTGTCTTTGAAGGGGCACGGCTTTTAGCCGTGCCGATAGAAAGCCAAGAGGGTTGGCCTTTAGGCCCTGAGGAGGCGATCCCTCAGCGGCTAAAGCCGGAATCAATAGCATCTCTAGTCGGAACGCCTGAAGGCGTGCCCCTTCAAAACCATGCACAAGATAGTCGTCTGGGTGCCCCGTCCAGCCCTCCTTTGGCTAGAGCCTGTCCTGAAGGAGTCGAAAGGACGGGGCGGTTCGCCAGTTGAAAGGCAATTTCAGCCTTTCCGCCCAACCAGTCCTTTCACGAACGAGCTGACCTCGTGACGGAAGCGCTCCTTGCGCAGGTAGCGGTCGCTCTTGACCCAGTTCATTTGCAGGCTCATGCGCTTGCCCTCGAACGGCTTGTGAGCGTGCCAGGAGCGATCGCTGCGCTTGAAGATAATGAGGCTACCCATTGTGGGCGGAACCTCGGCGACGTAGTCTTCCAAATCCTTCGAACGCAGCAGGCGCAGTCGGCCGCCGCTGTCCTCCCAATCGGGATTGAGATAGAGCAGCACGGTGATGACTTTGTCTTTCGAATCCGTATGGATCTGCCCGTCCGAACTGTCGCACCAGCCGCGCACAGTCAGCATCGTCGGGTACTGGCCCAGGTCCATGGAGAACTTTGCGCCAACAGCCGCGGCAAAATCTGGGCCCAGCAGTTCGTCTGTCAGTTGCTTGAACGCCGGTCCGCAGGTGAGCCGCGATAGCGGCACGCTTCCCGACTTTTCGATGCGCGGAAAATCCTCCACAATGGACGACTTGCAATCGGATTCGAGGAGATCGTCGACCAGCAGATACTCGAACGGCTCCGCGTGATATTCGGCGGCAGCGAGTTTGGAGAGATTCAACATGGGGAAGTGATCCAGCTCAGAGCAACCTCACAATTGGTGCATGTGGGTGGAGCACGCCTTCAGGCGTGCATGACTGCCCACGAATGCAGGAGACGGCTTTAGCCGCTGAGGTAAAACTGTTTGCTCACTTTACCTCAGCGGCTGAAGCCGAGGTCCCATTAACTTATCTTTTCTGCACGCCTGAAGGCGTGCTCCACCCTTTGTCCAATGCAATTCTAAAATTTCGGGTTTCTGGCAATCTCAATTCCGTCAATCACCGCACGACAACCGCACCTTTCGCCTGAAAGCTGATCCCAGCCTCGGTTAAGCCATCAAGCAGCGCTTGAAATACTTCGTCCGGCCTGACCCGCTTCATGCATTCATCGGTGCCGAGCGGGCAAATTCGTTTGTGACACGGCTGGCACGCCAGGTCGCCCTCGGTTGAGAACAGCTTGATGTGCGGGCTGCCGATCGGCGGCGTGCGGCGATAGCCGGTCGGCCCGTAAATCCCGACCAGCACCGGCACACCCATCGCGCCCGCAATGTGCAACGGCGCGCTATCTGATCCAACGGCGGCGTGCACGCGCTCGTAGAGCGCGTACATCTCCGGAATCGGCAGCTTGCCAAACAGATTGCAAACTCGCCCTGCGAGCAACGCTTGCGGAACCGCGCGCAGAATCCGCTCGCCGGCCGGCGCGTCC
>PLBD01000178.1 GCA_003135315.1 Acidobacteriaceae bacterium
TGCGAGCAACATGGCTCACCTCCTCACCTCGGCCGAGGTTGCATAAGGCAGGGTGCAACGCAACGGCTCCGGCCCATCACTCTTACATTCAAGTGTCGCCTTTCGACGGGCAAAACAGCCGTGATTGCAATCACCGGCAAAAGTGACGAGGGTCACTGGGAGCGGCCGCCGTCCGCTCTTCGCCTTTAGCCTTTAGCTCCTAGCTCNNCTAAAGGCTAAGAGCTAAGAGCCTGAGCGAATAGCGAAAGGCGAAAAGCGGCTTCCATGACATTTGTCATCCCCAACCGCTGACAATCGGCACTACTGCCCCCGCTCCACATGACCGATGATCGATACCGTGCTCGAAAGAACAGAGGACGGGAGTGAATGATGTCAACCGCAATTTCAAGACACCAAATCCAAAGTCGGGACTTGCCCGGGGTCCCAATCGCCGAAATGCCACGCAGCGCCTCGGTCAAGCAGCCAGTCACCGTTGCCAGAGCTCTCAACCTTAAGAAGAGCTACGGAAACGTCGTGGCCCTCGAAAATCTCAACCTGGACATTCATGCCGGCGAACTGCTGGCGCTACTGGGACCGAACGGCGCGGGCAAGACTACGCTGGTACGCATGCTGCTGGGCGTAGCGCGTCCGGACTCTGGCAGCGTATCCGTGTTTGGGGTCGATCCCTATCAGGGCCAGGTGCAGGACCGGCTGGGAGCCATGCTCCAGGTGGGACGCGTGCCTGAGACCCTCAAAGTCCGCGAGCACATCGATCTCTTCTCGTCTTACTATCCCAACCCGCTGCCGCTGCAGGAGACGTTTGAGATCGCCGGCCTCACCGAGATCAAAGACCGTCCCTATGGCGAGCTATCCGGCGGGCAGAAACAGCGCGTGCTGTTCGGCATCGCCATCTGCGGCAATCCCGATCTGCTGTTTCTCGACGAGCCCACGGTGGGACTTGATGTGGAAGCGCGCCGCCTGATGTGGTCGCAGATTCGCAGCCTGATCGCGCGCGGCAAAACCGTCCTGCTGACCACTCATTATCTGAACGAGGCCGATGCCCTGGCCGATCGCATCCTGGTACTGAACCAGGGCGCGATCATCGCCGAAGGCACGCCCGCCGAGATCAAGGCGCGTGCCATAGGCAAGCAGATTCGCTGCACCAGCCGGCTGACCCTGGACGAGGTTCGCCAGATTCAGGGCGTGTTGAGCGTGAAGGCTGATCGCAACGCCTTCGAACTGCAAGTGAATGCCGCCGAGCCGGTGGTTCGTGAGCTATTGCAGCGCGATAGCTGGCTGGCGGACCTGGAAGTCACTAACGCAGGGCTGGAAGAGGCGTTCCTGGCGCTGACGAAGAACCACAACGCCGAATCGAAGGAGAACTGACATGGCTGCCACCACTTTCCCCGCTGCTCTGGTAACGCCTCGCCGCTCGTTGTCACGCACGTTCGCGCTCTACGCGAAAGAGGCCAAGTACGAGCTGATCAACAAGACCCGCATCCCCATCTATGCCATTTCGACGGTTGTCTTCCCATTGATGTTTTACGTGCTCTTCGGCATCGTGCTGGGTCACGGCAACCCAGTGAATCGCGGCGAGACCGCAACCTACGTGCTGGCGACAATGGGCTGCTTCGGGGTGATGGCGGTTGCGCTCTTCGGATTCGGCGTGAGCCTGGCGATGGAGCGGGGCCAAGGCTGGATGCAGATGAAGCGCGCGTCGCCCATGCCAATCAGCGCTTATTTCCTGGCGAAGCTGTTTGCTGCAGTCGTGTTCAGTACTGTGATTATGCTGCTGTTGCTGACGGTGGGAATTCTGTTTGGTGGAGTTCATATTCCAGTCGCAACGGCTGCCAAGCTGGTCGGCATCCTGGTGGCTGGTTCGATTCCGTTCAGCGCCATGGGATTGGCGATTGGCTACTTCGCCAAACCAAACTCGGCACCCGCTGTCGTCAATCTGGTTTACTTGCCGATGTCATTCTGCTCGGGATTGTGGATTCCACTGTTCCTGTTGCCGCATGGATTACAAGTGCTGGCACAGTTCTTGCCGCCCTTTCACCTGGCCCAGTTGGCGCTGAATACCGTGGGCCTTGCCCCGAATCCCACTCCGGCATGGGGACACGTGGAAGCACTGATAGCTTTCACCCTGGTCTGCCTTGGTCTGGCTGCTTGGGGCTACCGGAGAGATGAAGGCAAGACCTATGGATGAGGAAGGCCGCCTTCGGCGGCTGGCTCTCAGCGGTCAGCTTTCAGCCGTTAGCTTGAACGGTGAGTTTGGGTGAAAGCTGATAGCTGGCAGCTTCCGACGAAGAGCGAACCGCGATCATCCCGCGACAAGGAGTTACCATGAAAAGCAAAGCAGCGCAATGGATTCTATGGGCGATCACGATGGTCATTTTTCTCGCGCTAACGCTCAGTGGTCACTTTGACTGGCTGATCGTGGCAATGATCGTCTCCTCGCTGGTGTGGTACACAGTTGTGCCGCGCGCCACTTCCAGATAACAATAGGGCGAACACGTATGTGGGATCTTATCTATCCCGGAAGAAAAGAACACGGCTGGAGACCCGCCATCTGGCTGTTGTATCTCATCTTTTTTTTCATCGATCCTTTTACCAGGCACACCACGCCGCTGGTGTGGGTGGGCACAGTGGTCGCGGGTTTTGTGTTCATCCTGCTCTATCTGCACGTCTGGACCGCCGGCGAACAGAACGCCGTGCTTCTCACAGTCGCCATGGCCCTCATGGGAATCGTCTGTACTCCATGGAATACAGGCGCGATAGGATTCTTCTTCTATGCCGCCGTGTGTGTTGCGTGGCTCGACAGCAGCCGAAGAGTATGGATCTGGATTGCAATCATTATTGGCATCATCTTGCTGGAGAGCCGGCTGCTCCATTTGCCCACCAGCTTCGGGTTGATGATGGCCTTCTTTGCTTTCGTAGCGGCTGCGGGCAACTATCATCTCGCGCAAAAACGATGTGCCGAGAAGAAGCTGCAGCTGGCACAGGACGAAGTGGAGCACCTGGCCAAAGTGGCTGAGCGTGAACGCATCGCCCGTGACCTGCACGATCTGCTGGGACACACGCTGTCGCTCATCACGCTGAAGGCGGAACTGGCGCGCAAGCTGGTCGACCGCGACCCAGAGCGCGCCAAGCAGGAGATGCTGGACGTAGAACACACCTCGCGGGCTGCGTTGGCCGATGTGCGCGAAGCTATCAGCGGTTATCGCGGCGAAGGCCTGGCTGCGGAGCTCGTGCGCGCGCGCAAGACTTTGGAGACTGCCGGCATTACTGTGGATTCCGATGTCACGGAACTACCGTTGACTCCGGCTCAGGAAACGGTTCTGGCGCTGGCATTGCGCGAGGCCGTCACCAATGTTGTGCGGCACGCTCAGGCGCGGCAGTGCAGCGTTCGGCTGCAACGCGAGAACAATCTCTGCACTCTGGAGATCGCCGACAACGGCAGCGGCGCCAATGCTCCTGAAGGCAACGGCCTGCGCGGCATGCGCGAGCGCCTGGAAGCCATCGGCGGCTCTCTGCAGCGCCAGTCTCAAGCCGGAACCCGCCTCGTTATTCATTTACCGCTCGCACCTGCTGCCGCTACTCTGCGAAACTGAGGACATGCCGAGCGGCAAGCACGACAAAATACGGGTTGTCATCGCGGAAGACCAGGCTATGGTGCTGGGCGCGCTCGCTGCGCTGCTGGAGATGGAAGACGACATCGAGGTCGTGGCCCGCGCCCGCAGCGGCGATGAGGCCTTGCGCGCGGTGCAGGAAGCGCGACCCGACGTCTTCCTCACCGACATCGAAATGCCCACGCTCACCGGACTGGAAGTCGCGGCCGAGCTGAGGCGCCGCAACGTTCCCGTGCGCGTCATTATCCTGACGACCTTCGCGCGCGCCGGATATCTGCGCCGAGCGCTCGATGCCGGCGCCTCCGGATATCTCTTGAAGGACATGCCCGCCGAACAACTCGCCGACGCAGTACGTCGCGTGCGCCAGGGATTGCGCGTCATCGATCCCCAACTTGCCGCCGAAGCCTGGAGCGAGGAACCTGATCCGCTGACCGACCGCGAACGCCAGGTCCTGCGCCTCGCAGGCGAAGGCATGGCTACGCTCGATATCGCCAATGGGCTGAACTTGTCAGAAGGAACGGTGCGCAATTACCTATCGGAAGCGATCAGCAAGCTCGGCGCTGCCAACCGCGTCGAAGCCGCCAGGATTGCCCGGGCTAAGGGATGGCTTTAGGCAGGCTGCCGTCAGACTTATCCATCAGGCAATCTTTACCGCTACTCGAACAAGTGTTCCTTCACCAGCTTCTGCCCGGCGAGCGCGGTGTAGCATCCCCAAAGCGCCAATGCCGTGATGAGGGAAAAAACAAAAATCGGCGCTCCGATGTACCAACGGGAAAAGTCGGTGGTGCTGGGAACAACGGACAGCAGGTCGGCGGTGAAGGCGCCAACCGCCAGGGCGATAAATCCGAAGCGCAGCACAACAAACGCAGCGATGCCGTAAATCGCCACCAAGGCAGGCACCATCAGGAACAGATGATGTTCGCCGTAGGACTTGAGGACGGTCCAAAAAGCGACAAACACCAGCGCGGCCAGCCAGGGTTTGCGGAAGATCACACGGAACACGAACATCAGAAAAAAGAAGATCAGCGTGCCTTGTACAGAAGCCGCCGCGTGCGTGAGACAGCTACCGAGGACTATCCGTGGACCGAGCAGGAAAGCGGTGGAGGGAAAGTCAGGCTCGGCGCCTATGTGCTTCATTGCCAGGAGTAAGGCCGCAAGGATGAGACTCCAAACCATGCCGAGAATAACTCCGAAAAGAGCGTCGCGACCGACCAGTGGATCGCGAATGCGGCCAGCCATCAACCGCGTCCAGGAGATGATGGCATGCGGCCAGTGGCGGCGAATGTACGGTTCGATTGCCAGGTAAACGGTATAAGAAAGAAGGCCCATAAAGACCGCTCCGCTGGCGGCCAGTATAAAAAGTTCTAACGAGCCCAGGCTAGGTACCAAGTGTGCGGTAAAGATCCACACCAGCATCTGCAAGGCAACGATCAGCAGACCCAGGCGCAGTGCGCCGTCGGGATCGCTTTTCTGTCGCAGATAGTTACGGCGAGCCAGCCACACCGCCCCTGCGAACAGGACGAGGAGAAAGAGGACGAGAAGAACCAGGGGCGCTTTGGATCTTGGATCATCGGCTGAGGGCATCCGATCGGGCTTGGTCCAATCGCTGATCAACTGGAAGAAGACCGGCTTCCCGCGCCAGCTCGCGGCCTCAACCCGCAATGGCATCGACGTGCCCGGCCAAACTCCCGTCCAGGCCGCACGCTGGTCGGAAGTGCCCAGAGAATTCCACATCGGCGCGGCGGAGTGAAATTGCGCCATGTCCAGGCCGGCCAATGTGAATAATGCCTTCCAGTCGTAAGGCTGCACCGAAGCGGGCGCGCTGTCCCTTTGCGGCGGCATGGCCGCGAAGCGCAAGAGCCGGCCCTGAGGATCGAGCGAAACATCCACCATGCCCGACAGAGTGGGCGGCGGATCTTCAGGACTAACGAGGCCCGGGGTCAACAAGCTATTTTTGATCTCGGTGGCGATGAGGTAGTCAGGGCTTTGACGATGCCAGTAGGTCAGCAGTGCCGGGCGATTCGCGAGGACCTTGTTCCAGTCGGGATGTTCGCCCCCGGCGTGGTCGAGATGCTCGACGTAATCGTCGTCGAAGTAAAGCCCACTGACTGCGTCCACCGGCGGCGTGGAATACCCGAGTTGAAGCACGATGTCGCGAGCACGTTGTGTCAGCACCTCGGGTGAGTAAGGAATCTCCATTCTGGCCAGCCCATTGGTACGAGCGGTGAGCACGTACAACAGCGCCATTCCCGCCAGCACAAACGCCATCGACGCGAGGGCGATGGGTATGGGCAATCCCGCAGTCTCGCCAGCAGCGGCAACGACTTGAGGCGAAGGAGTTTCGCCCGCGGCGAGCGCCGCGGCAAGAGGGTCGCCACCGGGCAGCGCGGCCGCAACCATCAGCGCAGAAGCAGGGCGTTTCTCGGGGTCAGGCTCCAGGCAATGCAGGATAGCGCGCTCCACTGCAGGATCCATGTCGCGCACCAGCGTCGACGGACGATGCGGCGTGCTGTCCCGGCGCACGCGAATAATCTCTTCCAGTGTCTTGCCGTCGAACGCAGCTTTGCCGGTAAACAGCTCGTAAAGCACCAAGCCAAGCGAGTAGATATCACTACGGGCCGTGACCTCCTTGCCCGCAAGCTGCTCGGGGGCCATGTAGGCAGGCGTCCCACTACGCACGTCCTCGATCTCCTGCGCCACACCGGCCAGACCGAAATCCATGATGAGGACCTCGCCCCGCCCATCGAGCATGATGTTCGCCGGCTTCAGGTCGCGATGCAACACGCCTTTGTCATGCGCCGCGGCCACGCCGGCACAGATCTTACGGGCAATCTCGACGGCCTTGTCGGAGGGCAAGCGGCCAATGCGGCGCAGCAACGATGCCAGGTCTTCGCCGTCCACGTATTCCATGGAGAGATAGACCTGGTTCTCGGCTTGTCCAATGTCGTAAACGCGGCAGACGTTGGGGTGCGAGATGCGGCGCGCGATGCGGACTTCATTGCGGAACCGCTCGAGAGTGTCTTCGTCGGTGATGGCCTCGGGCAGGAACTTCAGGGCGACCGATTGTCCGAGGGTGAGATCGTCGGCGCGAAAGACTTCGCCCATTCCTCCGCGGCCCAGCAACGCAATGATACGGTAGCGCTCGGCCAGAACTCTGCCGGGCGGAAACCGACCTTCGGTGCGGAACGCATGAGACGAAGGGCGTGATGAAGGAGGCTGTCGAGCTGGCGTTTGGATCCGATGGTCAGAGGCAACGGTAGCGGCCATCGTCGGAGCGTCGGAAGAGGCTGAGGAGGTTTTCTTCAGCCGGCTTCCACACTGCGCGCAGAAAGGCGAATCGACGACGATCTCTGACCCGCATGTCTCACATCGCTGCATTGCAAATGGGCTCCCCACGAAAACTGTAGAGGTATATTACAGCGGCTTGCAGTCTGAAGGTGGGCCGAGCATCCAGTTTGGGGACAAACGGATTGGCCAAGCGCTCTGTAGCGAGGCTTCTGTTCTTATTCGGCGCTGCCGGTGGGTATCTCTCTTGCACGCTTCAGCCTGGCAACGGTACGCTCCTGCCCCAGGTGCGCCATCACAGCGAACAGGCTGGGAGCCACTCCCTGTCCCGTAAGCGCCACGCGCGCGCCATTGATCAGCGCACCGGCCTTGACGTTCTTTTCCGCAGCGAAGTCGCGCAGCACCTGTTCTGTAGACGCTTCAGAAAATTCCGTTGCCTTCTCGTAACGCGAGGCCAGTTCCACCAGCATTTCGCGCACAGCTTCCTCCTTAAGGAACTTCTGCACCGCGGCAGGGTCTGCCTCGAAGGAATCGCTGAAGTAGGCGCGAAACAGTTTGGCGAAGTCTCTGAGGTTTCGCGCCCGCGGCTTCACCAGTTCGACCGTTGACGCCATCGCCTCTTGGCTGGTCTGGAATGGAATGAGATCGGCCCTCTTCCACTCCTCTTCGATGAGCGGCAGCAACAGCGCGGAAGGCGTCGCGCGAAGGTACTCGGTGTTGAACCAGTCGAGCTTGGAGCGGTCGAAGATGGCGTTCGACTTCTGAATGCCGCTCAGGTCGAAGAGATCGATCAGCTCGCGGTCGTTCAGGATCTCTCGTGATGAATCC
>PLBD01000599.1 GCA_003135315.1 Acidobacteriaceae bacterium
TGCCGATGGCAACGGTCGCGACGGGAATTCCGGCAGGCATCTGCACCATCGCCAGGAGCGAGTCGAGGCCGAGAAGCGCGGTCGATGGGATGGGAACGGCGATGACCGGCAACGTGGTCTCGGCGGCAATGACGCCCGCCAGATGGGCAGCGCCGCCCGCGCCGGCGATAACGACCTTCACGCCGCGCGCCCTCAGGCCGCGCGAGTATTCGCTGGTGCGCGCCGGCGAGCGGTGCGCCGAGGTGATGTCGATTTCGTAAGGAATGCCGAATTCGGCGAGCGCCTTTGCGGCCTCGTTCATGATGTCGAGGTCGGAGTCGCTGCCCATGACGATGGAGACTAGAGGAGTGTTGTTCATATCATTTTCCTGTCCGCAGATGTTTGAGGCCGCGGGCGGCGATGTCCTTGCGATAGTGCATGCCGTCGAAGCGGACCTTCATCACGGCATCGTAAGCGCGCTCGACCGCCTCGGGTAAATCTTTCCCGCGAGCAGTCACACCCAGCACGCGGCCGCCGGAGGTGTAATAGCTTCCGTCGCGGCGATTTGTTCCCGCGTGAAAAACCTTCACCCCATACATCCGGTCAGCTTCTCCGATGCCGGTGATCAGCTTGCCGGCTTCGAATGCGCCGGGATATCCGCCCGACGCCATGACCACGCAGACGGCAGGCTCGGGCGACCAGCGAAAATCGCCGTCGCTGACGCGCCCGGCGATTGACGCCTCCATCGCTTCCAGCAGGTCGCTTTCCATGCGCATCATCACCGGCTGGGTCTCGGGGTCGCCAAAGCGGNNAAGCGGCAGTTGAACTCCAGCACCATGGGCCCGCGCGCCGTCATCATGATGCCGCAATAGAGAATGCCTTTGTAGTCGGCGCCCTCGGCGCGCATGCCCGCGATCACCGGACGGGCGATGTGCGTCACCAGCCAGTCGCGCATTTGCGGGTCGACAATCTGGTCGGTGGAATAAGCGCCCATGCCGCCGGTGTTCGGACCCTGGTCGTTGTCGAAGACGCGCTTGTGGTCCTGCGCCGCGACCAGAGGGACCACGCGCTCGCCATCGCTCATCACCAGGAACGACAGCTCTTCGCCCACCAGGCACTCTTCCAGCACGACACGCGATCCGGCTTCGCCAAGCATTTTGCCCGCGAGCATGTCTTCCGCGACGTGTTGCGCCTCGTCTTTCGATTGCGCGATGACAACGCCCTTGCCCGCGGCGAGCCCATCGGCCTTGACGACAATCGGCGCGTGAAACAGACTCAGCGCCTCAGGAAGCTCGTCCTTGCTGCTACAGACCGCGTATTTGGCGGTTGGGATGTTGTGGCGCTGCATGAATTGCTTGGCGAAGGTCTTGCTCGATTCCAGGCGGGCGGCGGCGCGAGTCGGCCCGAAGACAAGCCAGCCGCGCTTTTGGAATTCATCGACCACGCCCAGGGTGAGAGGCAGTTCGGGCCCGACGACGGTGAGATCGGGGCTGAGCCTGGTAGCGAGTTCCACCAGCGAGTCGATGTTCTTCAGATCGGCGGAGACGCATTCGGCGTCGGCTGCGATGCCGCCGTTGCCGGGAGCGCAATACAGCTTCTTGATCCGCGGTGACTGCCGCAGCTTCCAGACGATCGCGTGTTCGCGACCACCGCTACCGAGGACGAGGACCTTCATAAGCGAAAGAAAAGAGTAGGGGGGCACGGCGGGAGATGTCAAACCGCAGCGGCTCGACCGTCAGGCTGTGGTAGGAGTGTTATCGGGGTACATCAGGACCAAGTCATGCTGGAGCTGTATCTCACTGCCGTCTTTCGAGACCACGTTGGCATTGATAGTGAAGGCCCCCCATCCCGACGTGCTGAGGCGAAAATTCGTGCTGCGGTCCTGAACAACCCGCACCGGTTCGTAAAAAGTGGGGTGCAGGACGTACGCGACGCGTTCGACGGCATCGAGTTCGGTGGATGGCCCATCGATCCAGACCGACCACTCCCAGCGATCCTTGCCCAAATATTTTGCGTCTTGCTGAATTGAAAGTGACATAGCTACTCCTTTACCTGTATGTCAACAGTATCCACCGATTCATAGGAAGAACGCCATACGTGTCCTCCCGCCGAAATGGTTATGCGAACCAGTTCGCCCTCCGGCACTCCTCGCAACTGGGCAAACAGTCCGCCCTTGATCGGAACCACCGCGGCTGGTTGTGGTGGGGATTGAACAGCGCCCCGCAACACCTGACAGGTGGCCGAAAACGTGGGATGATCAAGCAAAGAAATTATGAGCTCGACTTCTGTGCTGGGACCGAGTCTTACCTGCGTCACCCGGCTTAGCTCCCGAAATCGCTTAAGCGCTTCAGCGAGCTTTACCAGGCATAGCGCCCGATCGGCCTCCCGATAATCGATGCGTTGCGCGTCTGCCGCTTCCAGAATTCCGCCGGGGGCGATTACTCCATCCTGCCGCACTTCAACCCACGGGATCCGGGGTTCCTGCGCATGCGCCGTCAGAAGCTCCTGTTCGACCCAGGCATGCGAACTGAATTCGTTCTGGCCGCGGGCTTCCCTACGTGTTCGGAATCCAATCATCGCATCCGAAATGCGGATCGTCCTCATCACCTCGTCGGGCAGTGCCCCACCGTACACAGCCCTGCCGTGCATCACTTCGCTGCCAAAGGCGGTTATTAGCGGAAACACGTAGTCTTCTACCCAGCGATCCTGATCGTTATAGCCGTAGCCAACAAAGACTCGCATAAGTGAATGACAGGTTGCACGGATATTATATTCCCCTGCCCATCGACCCCGAACAGCTATAAATAAGATCAAGCGGTGCACTCAATCCCTCCCGCTGTTTCCCTGGGTTTTCGTCGAGCCGGTGCAATTCTTGCATTTCGTTGTTAACTAGCATTAACTAGCATTTGCGGATGCCATGATTACAGTTTCCAAAGAAGATTACCTCAAAGCCATTCTGGAAGCGGAGGGCGAGGGTGAGCTGGTGATTGCGGCGCGCCTGGCGCACTGGCTGGACGTGTCCGCACCGGCGGTGACCATGGCGCTGCGCCGGCTGAAACGCGATGGCCTGGTCTCCGTGCGGCGCGACGGACATGTGCTGCTGACCAGCGCCGGCCGCAAGATCGCGCGGCAGCTTGCCCTTCGCCATCACTTGATCGAGCGCATGTTGCACGAGATCTTCGGCATGGCATGGTACAAAGTGCACGACGAGGCGGAGCGCCTGGAACACGCGGTGTCCAGCGATTTTGAAGCGATGCTGGTGCGCAAACTGGGGCGCAGTGGAGCGTGTCCGCACGGCAACTCGCCTACGCCGGAGACTCCGCGGGAGAAGAGAAAACGCGGCCTGCTGCTGTTGTCCGAGGCGGCGCCGGGAAACCTGTATTCCGTGGAGAGCGTGTACGAGCGCGACCGCAAGCTGCTGGAGTTTCTGGAAGGGAAGGGAATCCGGCCGAGGACGCAGCTCAAGATCGAGACGAGGAATTATGATGGCACCATTTCGATGGCGATTGATCGTCGCAAGGTTGAGTTAGGCGGTCCGGCGGCGGAGAAGATCTGGGTTGCGAAATCGCAGTAGGGAGTTCGGTCCGCCTTGCCAACCGACGGCGAGACGAGAGAGCGACCAGTCTAAACTGACGATAATAATTTCTCTATGTACTTAACGCCAGTTAAGGCATACTGATATACTGCAATTAAATTTGGCGGAGAGGATGATCCCATCCACTCCCTTCGTCACGAGTAACTCTCATAGATATGAATCATTCAGCGCCACCAAACGACGCAGACATCGGCCAACAAGCGCCGACTGAGGACGGCTTGGCCGCTGCCGGAAACGTGTCGCTGGAGGGGCTGCACAGCACGGTCGCAGTGCCGCATCAGCAGGCGGGTTTCTGGGAGCAGTGGCGCGCCTTCGTAGGCCCGGCGATCCTGATCAGCGTCGGTTATATGGACCCCGGCAACTGGGGCACCGACCTGCAAGGTGGGGCGCAGTTCAAATACGGGCTGATGTGGGTGATCGGAGTCGCCAGCCTGATGGCGATTTTCATGCAGGTGATTTCGGCGCGACTGGGAGTGGTGACGGGCAAGGACCTGGCTCAGTGCTGCCGCGACTGGTATCCGGAGTGGACGCGCTGGCCCAACTGGCTGCTGAGCGAAGTGGCGATCGCGGCCTGCGATCTGGCAGAAGTTCTCGGTAGCGCGGTCGCGCTGAATCTGCTGTTTCACATTCCGCTGCTGTGGGCGGTCATCATCACGGGGCTGGACGTGCTGCTGCTGCTGGGCCTGCAACGGTTCGGGATGCGCACGATCGAGGCGGTTGTCCTGCTGCTGGTGGCGACCATCGGCATCTGCTACTTCATCGAGATTTTCATTCTGCCGCAGACGCAGCCGAGCT
>PLBD01000027.1 GCA_003135315.1 Acidobacteriaceae bacterium
TGCATTCCGTGCATGATGCCCTTCATTACCAGCCAGTTCCTGCGCCGATCCAAAGGCGACCGCCCCCAGGTCATCCCGGAGCGCTCAAGGAATCTGGCCTTTATCGGACAATTCTGTGAACTTCCGGATGATGTGGTGTTCACAGTGGAATACTCGATCCGCTCAGCGCAAACAGCGGTCTACTCCTTGACAGGCTTAGATCGAACTCCGCCCGCTGTCTACAAGGGACAGTATGACATTCGCGTGTTGCTCAAGGCTTTCATGGCGCTACACCACAAGGACGCACAGGAGATTCCTGCTCTGGTGTGATTTGACCAACCTTGTGGGCACCGGATGAGAGGACACTCGTTTGCGCAGTCGGAACCTAAGAAAAACCCTTCGATGCATCACGAGCCTGTAAGGACGCCGGGACACTCGCCGACGACACAGGAGTCGGCAGAATTTCCGTGGCGATGCGTTTAACGATTATCTGCCACGAGCACCATCAATTTCAGATCGCCACCTGATCGACAGAAGTCGCATAGCTTCGCAACCGAAAGAAATAGCGCGACCCTGGTTTGAATCGCGCTTTGCTGAAGCCTACAGTCGTTGCTTACCGCAAACTCCCAGTGGTGACGTTGACATCGTTCCCGATTGACTCGCCGGACACGACGAGCTCAACCCTGCGATTCTCCTGCCGTCCCGCAGAGTTGTCGTTTGAGGCGACCGGCAACGTATTGCCGAATCCAGTAGCTGTTATCGAAGCCATCGCGACGCCTTCGTGTACGAGGTAGTCACGCACAGCTCCGGCACGTTCTTCGGATAGACCTTGATTAAGCTTGTCCGTGCCAACGTTGTCGGTGTACCCCCCAACGGCAACATTCAGCCCGGGATATGAAACTAAGATGCCGGCAACCTTGGAGAGCTTTTCACGGGCACCCGGCTTCAACGTGTACTTGCCGGTGTCAAACAAGACATCCGACATGCTGACAATCAGCCCACGGGCGGTATCGCGCGTTTGCAGGATGGCGTTCAGCTGCAAAGACAACCGGGTGCGCATAGCGGCTTTGTCGCTCTCGGCGGCCTGCAACTGCTGCCGAACTTGGGTTGCTGCTAGGCGAGCCTGCTCCGTATCAGCTCGCGCCGCGGCCACTTGATTGGCTGAGTTGATCTGGTTGCGTTCCATATCCGACTTCGCCTTGGCAGCTTCTGACTGTGCAAGTTCCTTCTGCCGCGTTGCGTCGTCAACTGCCTGAGCGGATGCCTGCAGTTGGTTTGACTGATGCTCCGCAATCCGTTTCTTCACGGTGATCTCGCGTGCGTCTTCCGCCGTCTGTACTGTTTCGCGAGACACGGCAATCAGCTGCTTCTTGTCAATGTGCTGACTCGTAGCATATCCGTCCGC
The DNA here is from genome assembly GCA_003135315.1 of Acidobacteriaceae bacterium. Classification (GTDB taxonomy): domain Bacteria; phylum Acidobacteriota; class Terriglobia; order Terriglobales; family Acidobacteriaceae; genus Bog-257. The sequence goes on from PLBD01000027.1 coordinate 1,385, forward strand.
CTGGTTCATGAGGCTTGCGGCATGCTGGTAGCTGGAGCTGGCGTAGGTCTCTGCTCCAACCGACTGTGCGATGTGCAGCGCATTACGCGCTTCGAAGAATTCCAATGGCAGCCTGGAATTCAGAACGACCGGATCAAATTGGTAGCCGGTGGGAACATACCCGCCGCGCTCGAGTAGGTCGTATTTGGTGCTCATGGCCTCGATTGTTCCCTTGGTATCGTTACGAACGACGTTTTCAAGCACTACAACATTGCTGGGCTGGCGGACGGCNNCGACCAGTACTTCCCCAAGGTTTACAGCGCGGCCTTCAGGGCTGATCGCCCACATTACGTAGGTAAGATATTCATTGCCGAAGGTCGTCGGTCTTTGCAAGTCGCCAAATTCGACCTCGATTTCGATGTAACCTTTCTTACTTTCCACCTTGGCCTCGCCGTTGGCTGCTGGCATCAGGTTGGTTCCGGCGAAGTTCAGCTTGGTCGCTCCACTGCGGTGCTGATAATTGACCGCTTCCACCGTCCGGCTAACTACGTTCACTCGAAAGGTCGTGATCTTGGTGGTGGTGGTGGTTTGAATGCCCTGGTTTGTTGGCTGTGTGGAAGAGGTGGTTGTCGTTTCAACGACCTGTGTATTCGGCGGGGTGCCGACGGCAGATGAGTGGGTCTGGGGTGGCGGCGGCATCGCCAGCGCCGCGATACCCAACACCACGACGCATGGCAGGAACCCTGTCGTTATTTTCACTATGAGTCTCCTTCAAGAATGTTTACAGCTACCATCTTGAAGGTCAGCGGCGCTGCAGGCTGAGCATATTTGACCGCTCCAGCCGCCAACTCGTCCGGACCGGCTTACACAGGAGGCGTGAACGGTGTCAGAATTGTGGTTGGGCAAACTCAGTTGGCCGCCGCCTACCTCGCCCAACACTTGATAGTCTCGCGTATTCCGCGTGGCACTCAGAATTAAACATCGCTAAAACGTCCCACTGCCATCTCGAAACGGGCATTCTTCATCCGGTGTAACGGTCCATCGCGCAGGACGTAGATCCAGGCCTGAACCGTCAAGCAAAAATGAAGAAGATCACTCGTGTCCGGCATGGCAAAAAATAGCACGTTCTGCAGGAGCTTTCTCTGCCAGCGATCACAGCCTTCCAAATGAGTGGCCGCCCGCGATGGTTGAGCAAAACTGCACAACTTCCGCATCCCCTCAGCAAGATACTGTCTGTAGGTGTCGCGATGCCATTGGCGGCCGCAATGGCGGCGATCGACGGGATAACTGTTGGAGTGCAACGCACCCGATTTCAGGGAATTCAGAACATCGAGTGAGACTTCGTCGACAGCGCATTTCCACCCATTTTCCCAGCCTCCTTTGGACCAGGACCCGATGGAGATAACAAGAATCAGGGGGCACTCATGTCGAAAGCGGTGGTGGATAAGCCGGAGTCTGGTGCGGAGACAAAACCGGACCCGAAGCCCGGCTCACCCCCTGCGGTGAAGCCTGAATCCGAGGATGGTTCTAAGCCTGAGTCGAAGGACGATCTGAAGTCCATTGCCATGCCGGAACTCCAGAAGAAGTTGAGTTCGTCGCCGGACGGCCTCAGTCAAGCCGAAGCGCAGAAACGGCTGACACAATATGGCCCTAACGAGATCGCGGCAAAGAAAACCAATCCCTTCCTGAAGTTCCTTACCTATTTCTGGGGCCCTATCCCGTGGATGATTGAAGGGGCAGTAATCCTGTCGGGAATTGTCCGGCACTGGCTGGATTTTTTCATCATTCTTGTGCTGCTTGGTTCCAACGCCGTGGTCGGATTTTG
>PLBD01000069.1 GCA_003135315.1 Acidobacteriaceae bacterium
CGCGCATGAAATCACTCCGAGCGGCTTTCACATCGGCATTGCTTTCAAGCTGTTCCAGTAAGCGGGAATCCAAAGCGGAGGCGGCCTGCCATTCATCACGGCCTTCGGAGTGGGTGGAGTCATAGCCATACCTGCATCCGGATAAAAATGTCTTGCCAGTTTCCCGCATCATAACGCATCATGGGGAAACTGGAAGAGCGCCCCCGGTGTCTCTGGGAGCCACTCCAGCCCAATGAACGCTGGCATACGGTTGAGCGCAACCAGCCTTGCAGTTTTTCCCCAGTCAGGCTGCTTGCCGCTGTAGAAGGGGTCGAAAAATGAAGGTGCAGATCAAGGCAGCCATTGCGCTCGCGATGGTGATCGCGGCAGGTTACGCTCACGCCCAAACGTGCTCCGGAATGTCGCTCGGCAACAACGCAAGTCTGAATGGATATGTTCCGTTTCCTTCAGCCAATGCCTGGAACAACAACATTGCGTCGGCTCCCGTTGACCCGAATTCACCGGCCATCACCGCCGCGCCCGGATTCACCGGATTGCATCTGCATCATGATTTCGGGTCCACCTCGACTGGCTATGGAATTCCCTATGTGGTCGTGGACTCCACTACGACTACTACCGTGCCCATCAATGTGATCGATTACGCCAGCGAGAGCGATGTGGTGGTTGCGCCCTACCCCGCCAACACTCCCATCGAAGGCGCCCCCGCCGACTGCTCGGGCTGGCCGGACACCGACGCCGGCGATGCTCATGTGCTGGTGCTGGACCGCGCGAAATGTGAACTCTACGAGACGTTCAACACACATCGCTGCAATGGGCGATGGGCTGCCTCGAGCGAGACGATCTGGGATATGGAGAACTATGAATCGCGTCCCTGGGGATGGACTTCAGCCGATGCTGCTGGACTGCCTATTTTTCCGGGACTGGTGCGTTATGACGAGATAGCTTCCGGAGAGATCAAGCACGCCATCCGTTTTACCATGGAACATACAAAGGACGACGCCAATGGCGGGTATTTCGTTTATCCAGCTTCTCATGCGGCGGGAAATATCTGGGGAGTATCCAACGTCATGGGAATGCGGATACGATTAAAGGCCAGCTTCGACATCTCCGGCTACTCGGCGGCGAACCAGGTGATTCTGACCGCGATGAAGAACTATGGAATGATTGTCGCGGACAATGGCGGGTATTTCTACTTCCAAGGAGTTCCGGACTCGCGCTGGGATGACGACGACCTAGTCAAATTGGAATCCGTTCAGTCGTCCAACTTTGAAGTGTTGCAAGTGGCGCCTACGTTTCCGGGATGGGACGCCGTCACCGCGCCCACGGGTCCTCCGCCGACCATCAACAGCTTCACCGCGACCTCGTCGGGTGGCTCGGGCGACCCGGTCACGCTGAACTGGAATGTGACCAACGGGGAGTACTCCATAGTGTCGCCTTCGGTGGGAGCGATTCGGGGCACCACCGTCACTGTGTATCCGACGGTGACGACGACCTACACGCTGTATGCGACGAATGAGTATGGCCGCTCGACAGCGCAGGTTACGGTGACGGTGCCGTAGGCGAAGTTGTGCCGCCGGCTGAAGCCGGCTCGGGCCGAGTATGGGCTTGTAATGGCGCAGCTAAAGCTGCGCCCCTTCAAAACCCTATCGCACCACGCCTTCCAGCGGCGAACTGGCTGTGGCGTAGAGCTTCTTTGTCATGCGTCCGGCAAGATACGCCTGGCGGCCGGCGATCACGGCATTCTTCATTGCCTCGGCCATCAGCACGGGATCTTGCGCTCCGGCGATGCCGGTGTTCATCAGCACGCCATCGACTCCAAGCTCCATGGCAATGGTCGCGTCTGAGGCGGTGCCGACTCCCGCGTCCACGATGAGCGGCACGTCGGTGATCATCTCGCGCAGGATGCGCATGCCGGCGAGGTTCTGGATACCCATGCCGCTGCCGATGGGCGCTCCCAAGGGCATGACCGCGCTCGCACCCGCATCGATCAGCCGCTTGGCAACCACAATGTCATCAGAGGTATACGGCAAAACTGTGAAGCCTTCCTTCACCAGCACGCGGGTCGCTTCGATGGTCGCCTGTACGTCAGGAAACAACGTCTGCTGATCGCCGATGACTTCGACCTTGACCCAGTCCGAGAGGCCGACCTCACGGCCCAGCCGCGCCGCGCGGATGGCCTCGTCGGCGGTGTAGCAGCCGGCGGTGTTGGGCAGCAGAAAATACTGCTGGGGATCGATGAAGTCGAGCAGTGACTCTTTGCTGCGATCGAGGTTGACGCGGCGCACGGCAACGGTGACCATCTCGGCGCCGCTGGCTGCGATGGCGCGCGCTGTCTCCTGCCCTGATTTGTACTTGCCCGTGCCCACGATGAGCCGCGAGCGGAACTGCCTGCCTGCAATCACGAATGAGTCCATGGGGACATTGTAAATCGCGGAGCGGCCAGGAGCTGTGATGACCAGCACGCTTGCATCAATGTTTTGCGGCGGCACGTGGCCAAAATCCACGTCATAGCGAGCTGTGATCCACTTCACAGACCGGAGTGCGGTTCGCTCCAGAGAATACTCCAGCAGAAGAAACTCGTCTGTCTCAGGTTAATCGTGCTTTGAAGTAAATCGGGGGTTGGGAGCAGTGCGCCCAAATTGCCGGGTACGCATGCGGCCGACTCTCCACAGGAGTCCCATTCATGTCTGCAGACTCTCGCAAACCATCGCCGCCAGAGCGCTGGCAGCTTTCGGTTGACGGCTGGGCGGTAACCATCGCTCTGCTACTCGCACTGCTGGTCCGCCTGGGGCTGATTCACCGCGTGCCCTGGTAACCATCCACTCATTGTCGGAGGAGCAAGCAAGTGGCAGAGGGATCGATCGCATTACCGCAAGTCCAGACGTTTCGTCCGGGGCCGAAATTCGTGCAGCTCATTCCCGGAGTTCTCCTGCTGGCGGCCATCGGATATCTGGGAAAGTTCGTCGAGCAGTCCGTCGCGGTTTACGCCAAGGCGCATCATCTCCATCTTCCCAACATCGAGTACGTGCTGTGGGCCATCGTCTTCGGGATGGTGGTGTCGAACACCATCGGCGTGCCCCGGGTTTTTCTGCCCGGCGTGCTGACGTATGAGTTCTGGCTGAAGGCGGGAATCGTCTTGCTGGGCGCGCGCTTTCTGCTGGGAGACGTGGTAAAGCTCGGCGGCATCAGCCTGGCGCTGGTGGTGCTCGAGTTGGCAGTCGCGTTCACCTTCATGACCATGCTGGGAAGGTGGTTCGGGCTGAAGCCGAAGTTGACCAGCCTGCTGGCGGTGGGATCGGCGGTCTGCGGTGTGTCAGCCATCATCGCGACCAAAGGCGCCATCGATGCCGACGATGAGGACTCGTCCTACGCCATCGCAGCCATCCTGGCCTTGGGAGCCATCGCACTGTTCACGTTTCCCCTGATCGGACACTGGCTGCATCTGGGTGATCGCGCTTACGGGCTGTGGGCTGGACTGGCGGTGGATAACACTGCGGAAGCCACCGCTGCAGGCGCGCTGTATTCCGACGCCGCCGGCAAGATTGCGGTCCTGGCCAAGACCACGCGCAACGCCATGATTGGATTTGTGGTGCTCGGGTATGCGCTGTATTGGGCGCGCAAAGGGCAAGCGCAGCAAGTGGAAGGCAAAGCAGCTTTTCTGTGGCAGAAGTTTCCCAAGTTCGTTCTGGGCTTCCTGCTGATATCGCTTCTCGCTACCGCCGGTGTCTTCAGCAAACCGCAGATTGGCAGCCTGGCCAACTTGTCGCGTTGGGCCTTCCTGCTCACCTTCGCCGGCGTAGGTCTGCGAACCAACCTCAAGGAACTGAAGTTGCAAGGGCTGCGGCCGTTCGCGGTGGGCGCTATTGGGGAAGCCGTAATCGCCGTCCTTACGCTCGGCATGGTGCTAGTCGCCGCCAAACTGTTTCACTTGTGAGAGTGTCTCTGAGCGCATCGTACGCTGCTCCTGGCTCGGTCGCGAACGTCATCTGATTGTGTTCTTCTGGATTGCCGGCGATCTGGAAACTGGTCTGCCCTCACGGCCGCCGGTTGACCCCTTTTCTCGCGCACCCCTACACTAGAAATTCCATTCTTCATACAGGACGAATTCATGGCGCTCGAGCTTTTCAATACCCTATCCGGCAAAGTCGAAGAGTTTCATCCCCTGGAAGACAACCTGGTCCGCATGTATGCGTGCGGGCCGACGGTGTACGACTACGGCCACATCGGCAACTTCCGCACGTTCATCGTGGTCGACACGCTGCGGCGCTTCCTGAAGCAGAGCGGCTTCCAACTGAAGCACGTGATGAACATCACCGACGTGGATGACAAGATCATCCGCAACGCAGCACGCGACGGCGTGACGGTTCAGGAGTACACGAAGAAATATCGTGAGGCATTTCTGGAGGACGCCGACGCGCTGAACATTGAACATCCGGAGCTCATTGTCAACGCCACCGATCACATCCAAGAGATGGCGCACTTCATCGCCGTGCTGGTGGACAAGGGCTACGCGTACCGCACCGACGATGGCTCGTACTATTTCCGCATCGCCAAGTTCCCGGAGTACGGCAAGCTGTCGAAGAAGGATTTCGCCGGGATGACCGACGGCGCGCGCGTGGACGTCGATGAGTACGACAAGGACAATGCTCGCGACTTTGCGCTGTGGAANNCGCATCATGAAAACGAGATTGCGCAGTCCGAGGCGGAGACCGGCAAGCAATTCGTCAAGGTGTGGGTGCACTCGCGCTTTCTGCTGGTGGAAGGCGAGAAGATGGCCAAGAGCGCGGGGAATTTCTTCACCGTGCGCGACCTGATCCTGATGGGACACAAGCCGTCGTCGATCCGCTTTCTGCTGATGTCGGTTCCCTACACCAAGCAGCTCAACT
>PLBD01000429.1:0-329 GCA_003135315.1 Acidobacteriaceae bacterium
TTGCTCGCTGGTCTCAGCATTACCAGCTTATATTCCACCGCCCAGAGTACAGGTGCGGCCAAGACAACTCCTGCCGCTAAGGCGGAGTCCACTTCCAGCACGGCCGGCGCGGCGCTTCCAAGCGAGGCTACAGTCGACAGTTATCTGAAGCACATGTTTGGCTGGAATCCTGACCTGACCTGGAAGGTAGCCGACATCAAGCCTTCGGAAGCCGCCGGCGTCGCAGTGGCAACGGTAGTCTTCAATACGCCGAAGGGGTCGCAGGTGATCCGCCTCTACGTGACGCCCGACCAGAAATACGCGTTCATGGCGGAACTTGTGCCCTTCGG
>PLBD01000429.1:335-10131 GCA_003135315.1 Acidobacteriaceae bacterium
GCGAAACTCGTCTTTCAGAACTATCCGCTGGAGCAGATCCACAAGTGGGCCCTGACGGGCGCGAAATATCTGGATTGCCTGGGGCAGCAGAACAATCCGGCGGTGTGGAAGTTCATCGCCACGGTCTATGACCACCAGTCGGAGATTAACCCGCAGAACGTCGAGCAGATGCTGAAGGGCTACGTGAAGGATTCGGGCGGCGATCCGGAGGCAGTAGCGGCGTGTGTTGCCAAGCCGGAGACCGAGAAACGGGTCCGCGAATCGATGGCGCTGGCCGAGAAACTGGATGTCACCAGCACTCCGACCTTCTTCATCAACGGCCGCCGCATCGTTGGATTTTCCGCCAACAGCACGCCCTACGATGCCGTCAAAGCCATGGTGGATTTTGACGTCGCAAACGCGAAGTAGAAACCGTTGGCGAGCGACCGGCTTGGCCGCTAAACTTTTTCCAGCACCATTGCGATGCCTTGCCCAACTCCGATGCACATGGTGCACAACGCGTAGCGACCGCCGGTACGCTGCAACTGCAGGACGGCAGCCGTGACCAGCCGGGCTCCGCTCGCGCCCAGAGGATGACCGAGTGCAATGGCTCCGCCATTCGGATTCACGTGGGGAGCGTCATCGGGAATTCCCAGGTCGCGGAGCACTGCCAACGCCTGGGAGGCGAAGGCTTCGTTCAACTCGATCACGTCCATGTCGCCGATCCTGAGGCCTGCCAACGCCAGCACCTTGCGCGTTGCCGGAGCAGGTCCCATGCCCATGATGCGCGGTGCAACTCCCGCCGCTGCGGCCGCAACCACACGCGCTTTCGGCTTCAGACCATAGCGATTGGCTGCTTCCGACGAAGCCAGCAGTACGGTACAAGCACCGTCGTTCACGCCGGAGGCGTTGCCCGCGGTGATGGTGCCATTCGCTTTGACGAACGGCTTCAACGCAGCCAACGCTTCCAGCGTTGTATCCGGTCGCGGATGTTCGTCCTTCTCTACGACGACCGGTGCTCCTTTGCGCGCCGGCATCGTGACAGGCGTGATTTCTTCTGCCAGTGCGCCACTTTGCATCGCCGCGCCTGTCCGCTGCTGGCTGCGCCAGGCAAACGCGTCCTGGTCCTGGCGCGAGATGCCGAACTCCTCGGCGACGTTCTCTCCCGTCTCCGGCATAGAGTCCACGCCGTACTGAGCCTTCATCAGAGGATTGACGAATCGCCAGCCGATGGTCGTGTCTTCCATCTTCAGACTGCGCGAAAAAGCGGTGTCCGCCTTGCCCATAACAAACGGTGCTCGCGACATGCTCTCCACGCCGCCGGCAATCACCAGAGCGTTCTCACCGCACTTGATGGCGCGGGCTGCGATGGAGATTGCATCCAGACTGGAGCCGCACAGCCGGTTGATGGTTGTGCCCGGCACGGTCAGCGGTAGGCCGGCGAGCAGCAACGCCATGCGCGCGACATTGCGATTGTCTTCGCCGGCCTGATTGGCGCAACCAAGGATTACGTCATCGACTGCGGTCCAATCCACCGATGGATTGCGTTCAAGCAAGGCTTTGATCGGAATCGCGGCCAGATCGTCGGTGCGGACCGTGGAAAGCGCGCCGCCGTAGCGGCCGAAAGGAGTTCGAATTACATCGCAGATGAAAGCGTCGGACATTCTAGAAATGTACCCCCGGAATCTGTCGACCAATGAGCCATGATACTCAAGTGCGGCGGCAAAGTGACAGGGGCGATGCCGGCTGCAGAATTATCTTGTCAGGAGGTGAAGACCGATGCCGACGGCAGTCCAGAAGGGGGTGACGAGCAGGAAGGAGACCAGCAATCCTTGCGGGAACTTGAGGTTGGCGGCGTCGTTTGTGGTCCAGGTGGCATCGTTCGAGTGGTAAATCTTATTGAACTCCGGAAGCCGGTCGAGCGCCCACATAAGCTAGTTACTATACAGCACGAAGGGCCGTACAGCAGGCGTTTTGCGGACGGAAGGAGGGCCTGCTCCAGCTAGTTCTTACATCCGGCCGGTGCCATGGGGAATTTCGAAGCGCTTCATCTTGTTATAGAGCGAGCTGCGCGGAATTCCGAGGCGCCGGGCAGCGCGTTCGATCGAACCTCCTTCATCGTGCAAGACGTGATGGATGTATGCGCGTTCCATCTGTTTCAGAGTGCCGCTCAAGCCGCCTTGTCGCGACAACTCAGGAGCCAGCGCACTCTGGAAATGCAAGTGCTCCGGCGTCACTATATCGCGGCCCGCGACCAGCGAGGCGCGCTCCAGTACATTGCGCAATTCTCGAATGTTGCCGGGCCATGAGTAACGCTTCAGCGCCGACATGGCTGAGCCGGAGATGCACATTTCCTGACGGCCGCAATTGCGGGCAATGCTCCGTACCAGATGCTGCGCCAGAGGCGGGATATCTTCAACCCGCTCGCGAAGGCATGGGACCTGGATATAGACGATGTTGACGCGGAAGTAGAGGTCGCTGCGGAAACGTTGCTGGCGGACGAGTTCCAGCAACTCGCGGTGGGTCGCGGAGATCAACCGGATGTCGACGGCGCGGTCGCGAACCTCACCCAGGCGGCGAAAGACGCGGTCTTCCAGCACCTTCAGCAGCTTGGGCTGCACCTGAAGGTCGATGTCGCCGATTTCGTCGAGAAAGACCGTCCCGTGATTGGCGACCTCCAGCAAGCCCTGCTTGGTGCTGACGGCGCTGGTGAAAGCGCCCTTTTCATGGCCGAACAGTTCCGACTCCAGGAGTTCGCGCGACAGGCCGGCGCAGTTCAGATCGAGAAAAGGCAGCTCAGCGCGAGGGCCGTTGCGATGGATCCAATTGGCCAGCACGCCTTTGCCCGCGCCGGTTTCCCCTTGCAAGAGGATTGGGCTCTCACTGGACAGAACACGGCTGGCGATCTCGCGCAGGCGGCGAATTGTAGCGCTGGTTCCGATGAACGGGTCCGGGTACTCGCGCTGGTCCTTGTGGGCGGAGGAAGCAGCCGTCCGTGCAGACCTCAGTTGTTCCGGCAGCTGCAGCAGCACCGCGTGAAGTTTCACCAATTCCACCGGCTTGACGAAAACGTGATCGGCGCCGCGCTCCAGAGCCTTGGTCTCAAAGCTCTTGGCTGCGTGGCCGGCGAGCACAAGGATGGGGAAGTCGGGCTGACGGGCCTTTGCGAACTTAAAAACCCGCGTACCCTCCTCGCTTGGAATGTCCAGGTCGAGAATAATGACGTTCGGACGGAAGCTATCGAATTGCAATCCGGCATCGGCGGCATTCGAAGCTTCCGCGACGGCGTATCCCTGCGCTTTGAGGAAATTGCAGATGCCGGAGCGGATGACGGGATCGGTGACGACGACGAGGATTCTATTCAAGCCCTCACCTGCCTTAGTGGACGCGACGAGTCGCGCGAGGGCCTGTAAATTACCAGAGAATTCGGAACTGAGGGTCCACCACCAGAGGTGGATCGCCGAGTGCCCTAGTTTGCGAGGCGGCCAGGATCAAGGCAGATCGGCAACGTTTAGTATCTGTAATTTTCTACGCCGCTGGGGAAACAGGCTGTGATGCAGGTCACGAGAGGATGTTCGTTCTTCAAACAAAAAAAGGCGGACCTGGAGAATGGTCCGCCTGAATGAGGAGAAAGGAGGTTTTTTGCCCTTGATGCGTTACATATCGATTTCCGGCTCAGAATTGTTCGAGATCAAATTTTCTGATTCCCGCCAACTGAAGGCTGATGCTCCAGAGGAAGCGCGGATTATTTGCCAGATAGCGCCTCCATAGCCGCTTTGGCTCCCTCAGCAGCCGATGCAGCCATTGCAGTCCGGCGCTCTTCATCCACATGGGAGCGTCGGGTAATAGGCCAGCGTGAATGTCGAAGGCCGCACCGACTCCAACCATGAGGCAAGTGTCGAGGCGGTCAATCATGCCGGCCATGAAGCGCTCTTGTTTTGGTGTGCTGAGGCCGACCCAGATGACATCTGGATGGACCTCGGCGACCGTTGCAGCAAGTTCGTTCTCCTCCGCAGGCGTAAGCGCGCGGAAAGGGGGCGTGAACGTTCCGACGATATGGATACCCGGAACACGGCGCTCCAGACGCAGCTTGAGTTTTTCCGCGACGCCGGGATTGCCGCCGTAGAGGAAATGGCGATAGCCCCGGCTGGCCGACAGCCTGCACATCTCCAGCATGAAGTCGGGGCCATAAACGCGGCGCATGCTGCGATGTCCCTGCATTCGCCCAACCCAGACCGTGGGCATACCGTCAGGCGTGCACAGGAAAGAGCGGTTCAGGATGGCGCGGAAGCCCGCATCGCGTTGTGCTTCCATGATTCCATGCACGCCCGTGACGCAGATGTAGCCCTTGCGCCTCTGGTGGAGCAGTTGCTCGCATCGGCGCAGCGCTTCCTGCATGTCGATGGCGCTGATGCCGACGCCGAGCAGGTTGGCGCGGGCAGCCGCGTCATCAATCGGAGGCATAGGCCAGCGCGGGCTCCAGACGTCCCGCCTTGCACAACTCGCCTTCGATCCAGCGATAGGTGACCTCGAGGCCATCGCGGAGCGGGGTCGTCGGCTCCCAGCCAAGCACAGTGCGCAATCGTGAATTGTCGCTGTTACGGCCGCGCACTCCCTGTGGACGATCCAGTTGGTGCCGCTTGGTGAGTTTCTTGCCGGCAATATCGCAGACAAGGTCCACCAACTCGTCAACGTTGACCATCTCTTCGGTACCCAGGTTGAGGGGATCGCGATAATCGCTGGCCATCAGGCGTAGCAGGCCCTCGACACAGTCGGGGATGAACATGAACGACCTCGTCGCCAGGCCATCGCCCCAGACATCGATGTTGCCGCCGTCCTCCGCCAGCGCCACTTTGCGGCAAATGGCGGCGGGCGCCTTCTCTTTTCCGCCTTCATATGTTCCCAGCGGACCATAGACGTTATGGAAACGGACGGTGCGGGTTTCGAAGCCGTAATCGTGCAGGAAATACCTGCAAAGCTGTTCGGTGAAGAGCTTTTCCCACCCGTAGCCGGCCTCGGGATCGGCGGGATAGGCGTCCTCCTCTTTGAGAGGCGCGAGATCGGCCACGTTCTGTTTATAACCGGCATACACGCAGGCGGATGAAGAGAATAGATAGCGTTTGACGCCATTCACGCGCGAAGCTTCGAGCATGTGAGCGTTGATGAGGATGTTGTTGCGGGCAATGTCGGCGAGTTTGGCCGTGATGTACCCGATGCCGCCCATATCCGCAGCGAGGTTGAACACGTGGTTTATGTGACTGGTGGCCTGGAGAGTGTTNNTGTCGACGCCGCGCACCCAATAACCCTCACTCTTGAGGCGCTTGACGAGATGATGACCGATGAAGCCACCGGCCCCGGTGACTAAGACGCGAGTTGCAGGTTTCATGATTAGACGCCCCTTATTTGCGGTGAAGATGAAATGGAAGAAGTGGGGAAATGCTAGCGGTTCGTTTGCCGGTGTGACTGCGCGATCTGGTCCGTGTGACCGAGCGGCGATTGCTTCTGGTTCTTCAGCTTCAGCCGGCACTCCAGGTTGCTCAAGTGCATCTGCCGGCATTGTTGGTCCAGGTCTTTTTGCGCCTGGCGCGCCCGACGGAGCCTTGCTTCTTGCTGGGCCCGGACGCGGGCCCGATTAAGTTTGCGGTCCAAGGAGGAGGCGGATACGAGATCCAGTGAGGCGCTGTCGTCGACTTCAGTGGAAGCCAGGATCGTCACGGCCGGCAGTTGTAGGGCTGAAGAACCCGGGGATTCCGAAATGGCTGGAGTTGTTGCCAGGGGCTGGATCGCGATTGCCTTTGGGCTCCAAGACGTGACGCCCGGCGGTCGCGGCGGTGAGACAAACTGATTCTGGTCTGGGGTGCTGAGCAACTCGAGATCGTTTTCAGGCAAGGCGGCCACATCCAAACGGGCTCCGGGGATTTCCTGAGTATTGGCCTTGACTAGACGATCGACGCAGAGTTCAACTGCAGCGGCGACAGCTTGCGGACTTGAAGGCTCGAGGCAAAGAATGCTCTCTGTGCTCGGTTGTTGCATCGCCTGGACCGTACCTGCCGGTGGCGGGGGGCTTTGCGCCGAGGCTGCTGCTGCGAGCAGCGAAGCCAGCGGCGCGAGTAACGACAAGCGGTGAATTAAGCGCATTCGTATGAAGGGCAACTGCGAGACTCCATTGAGAAACCTTCTTCAGGCAGGCAGCAGCTTGCGATAGATGCTAATCAAGGCTTCGTAGTTTTTTTCTGCGGTGAAATTCCGCAGGTAGAATTGACGGGCAGCGCGGCCCATCTCGTCCATCTCGGCCGGGTGCGTCCAGGCCCAGCGCACTCGCTCGACCAATTGGCTGAAATCGTCGGGATCGAAGAGCAGTCCGGTGCGGTGATCGGCCACCAACTCCGGGATTGCGCCGATGCGCGAAGCTATCGCGGGAACGCCACAGGCGGCGGCCTCCAGCAGTCCCATGCCAAAGGGCTCATACCACCGGCTGGGAAAGACCAGGAAGCGCGCACTCCGGATCCTGGCGGCGGTTTCCTCAGTGTTCAGTTGTCCGAGGATCGCAACCCGACCGCTGGTGCGACGCGCGGCGCCTTGCGCTTCGTAGCAGAGCGGGCCATCTCCAGCTATGAGCAGCTTCACCTCCGGCAATCGCCGCCAGGCCTCAATCATCTCCAGCACGCCCTTTTCCGGGCTTAGCCGGCCGACAAAGAGCGCGTAGTCGCCGTTGTCCGTGCGCCGCCCGGGATCGCGCGCCAGGAAATTCGGTTTCTGGTGGACTTTCGCCGCCGGCAGACCGGCAGTCACGAAGTAGTCGCGACAGAATGCGCTGGGCGCGATATAGGCATCCACGGAGCGTGTCCAAGTGCCGCGCAGCCGGTGCGTCCCCAACATCAGCGAAACGGCCGCAGTCTGAAGTCGCGAGTTCCGGTAGCAGCCGCGCCGGATTGCGTTTGCGCTGCCTTGCGAACATGCCTCGCAACGCCGGCCATTGGCGAACAGGGTCCCGGCCGGACAGAGGAGCCGGTAGTTGTGCAAAGTCTGAACGACAGGCACGCCGGCCGACTTACAGGCGTAATAGGCAGAAGGACTCACCAGTGGTAAGAAGTTGTGGCAATGCGCGATGTCCGGACGGTGCTCGCGAATGAGCGCGCGAAGGTCGGCATAGGTCTTTCGGTTCCAGGTGGTGGCGGCCAACAGGGACGCCTTGCGCAGCGGGCTGTAGGCGGCGATGTCGGAGTTGTCGCGGGTGTATTGCAGGACGCGATGGCCGGCGCGGCGCAGCAGATCGACCTCGGCGCGGACGACCGCGTCCTCGCCTCCCGGCTGCTGGTATTGGTTGTGGATTACAAGGACGCTAAGACCTGGCATGTTTGCAACCCGGCGCGACCCGCCAGCCAGTCGGTGTCCTGGCCGATCATCCGGCGGAGACGCAACTCGCGCGCGATGTTCCCGCTCACGGCCTTGCGCAGAACGCGCTTGGCGCGACACAGACGCGCGAGAAAATCGAGCGTTGATTCCGAATAGGCTTCCTTGCCGAAACGGCGCTGCACCAGCCGGCGCTCTTCGGCGCGGCGACCCAGTTGTTTGAGGCTGACATTCGTTCCGTGCCAGCGAAAGGCAGCAATGAATCGCGGCACATAGTGAAAGTTGAAGCCGGCGTGGGCCAGACGGGCGAAGTACTCGAAGTCCATGCACACCCGATAGTCGCAATCGAGCAGGAAGCCGGCGTCAATAATGCGGCGGCGAAAGAAAGTCGAAGTCGAGGGGATGTAGCAGCCAAAGTACATCAGGACGGCGCGATCAAAATCATGTTCGACTTTGGAGCGGACAATCTTCCCGGCGCTGTCGACGAACACGCAGTCACCATGAATGACGTCAGCCTCGGGATGCTCGTGTGCGGCGCGGGCGATGGCTTCGAGCCCGCCCGGCAGATAGTAGTCGTCGGCATTCAGCCATCCCACCAGGTCGCCGGCGGCCTTGAGGAATCCTTTGTTAATAGCGTCGGATTGTCCGCGGTCGCTCTCGGATGTCCATTGCAGCCTGGCATGGCGTTTGACGATTTCCAGGGTGCGGTCAGTGGAAGCGCCGTCGATGACGATGTGCTCGGTCGAAACACTTTCCTGACGCGAGACACTCAAGATCGCATCTTCGATAAACTCCGCGCTGTTGCATGAAGGAGTGATGACGGACAGAGAGGGAGTGTTCATGAATCAAACCGAACGGGCGGTAGGTTATCGGCCGTCGCAGCCGCGGCCAAGATGAAGGAAATCAGGGTGGTCAACTGCAATTCGGAGTACGGCCAGGGAGCGAAGCCGAGCGTCATGGCAAACTGCGCCGCCAGGTAGGCGAAAGCTGCGCCGAAGAAGGCTGCGTCGCGGAAAGCCCCGGCTTTCGAGTGACGATATAACCAGGCAAGCAATGCGATGTGAAACCACAAATAGCAAATCAGGCCCGTGATTCCATATTTCAGCCAGACGTGCAGGGGAGCGTTGTGCACCATCACGGATTCGGTCTTCCAGTTCCTGATGTGCCAGGTGGAATAAGAGGTCCCCAAGCCGATACCCATGAGGGGCGATTGCCGCACCTGGTACCAGGCATCCAGCAAGTCGTAAACGTGGTAGGCGTAGTCGGCACTGAACTCGCTGTCGTCGCGAGTAACGTCGAGGCTCCGAATGCGGCTGGAGAACGATGCACCTAGAATACCGGCGGCAATCGCAACCATACAGGCGAGCAGGACAAGGTTGCGTATACGGTTGCGCTTGTGCAGCAACAGAAGGATGAAAGTCCCAAGCGCCAGTTCTCCCCAGTAAGTCCTGCGGAAGCAAAGAAGGACGAACAGATAGGCCGCTGCGGCGAGGCAGGACCAAAGCAGCCTGGCGCCGCCCGTCGAACTCTCGCGATAGCGAAATGCGAGCAAGCCGGTAAACACAATGCAGGAAAGCACCGGTCCATCGAAAATGGGTATGGGAACGCCTGCCAGGGTGTCGCGATAGCCGGCGAGGTACAGCACATACAGCAGTCCGATTCGTGCTGCCATGTATATGACAAACACGCGGACGGCAGCGGCTACATCAAGGGCCCTCCGCAGCCAAAGAGACCAGACGAAGTACAGTCCGATGCCCAGTGCAAGCCCACGCCAGTCGAAGAAGAAGTTGCTGCCGCCACGGCTGCGGCCGTAGCCAATGGCAACGCCGATGCAGCCGAGGAAAGCCAATCCTGGGAACAGCAGCGGGCGAGGAAAGCGCACCGCTTTACCGCGGAGACAGCCGAGGCCCACTCCATGACAGAGGACCAGGAACAGGATTGCCACATCGATGAAGCGAAAGCCGCCGACAAGCTTCGCGTAGGGCAGACTCGAGTCGCTGACCCCCTCACGCACGAACTCCGGTAAGAAAATAATTGAGAAAAGAAGGCAGAAGACCAGCGCCCGCCAGAAGGTGACAGTCCATGGTCTCAGCGCGGGATCGGCAACGTCCGGGCGCGAAATTGCGGGCCACGGCGTGGTTGTCATGCTCCCGGAGCCATGGGCCGAGCCGAAGGAGATGGGTAGACCGATCGCACCAGGTTCTGGAAGTTGAAATCACGCGCCCGCACCCTGGCTCCGTAGGACAACGACTCCAGCATGTTGGGGACGGTGACCATCTCGAGCAATGCGCCGGCCATATCGCAGGCGAGCTGGTCCGGGCCGCGGCCCGCGGTTGCGATCGCTCGTCCGCAAGTTCGGTCCACGATGATGCCGGGACCACCGAGGTCGGTGCAGAGCACGGGGACGCCGTGGGCCAACGATTCCAGCACCACCATCCCGCCGGAGTCGCGGAGGCTGGGAAAC
>PLBD01000371.1 GCA_003135315.1 Acidobacteriaceae bacterium
GCGGAAATCGCGGTCATGGGCGCTGAAGGCGCCGCGGAAATCGTGTTCCGCCATGAGATCGACTCGGCCGAGGATAAAGTCCAAAAGCGGGATGAGTTGATCGAACTGTATCGCAATACGTTTGCGAATCCGTACGTGTCGGCCGGCCGCAGGCTGGTGGATGACGTGATCGAGCCCTCCGGGACCCGGCGGTACCTGGCGCGGGCCTTGGAGGCGCTGCACACGAAGCGTGAGCTTCGTCCAGCCAAGAAGCACGGGCTGATTCCCTTGTAAGAGATTCGGGAGGAACGATGGATTCCAAATCAAACTCGTCGAATGACGAAGTTACGCCCAGAACGGTGTCGATCATCGCCGCCGCGGTCACGGAATTCCTCGGCGTGAAGGTACGGATTCGTTCCGTGAAGGTGGTCGGGGAACCGGATGCCCTGAGCCCGTGGGTGCGCCAGGGACGGGTGATGGTCCAAGGTTCGCATAACCTTGGGCAGAGGGGACGATGAATATGCTATCGCCGATTGCCAGTCACGAAGCGATGCAAGTTTGCGAGTGGAACAATCCATGAAACTGCAGATCTCGATCGACGGAAAGACTTACGAAGCCGAAGTGGAATTAGCCGAAGAGGACTATCCTCTGCAGAGCCAGGACAACCATCCAGCGCCGGCGACCGCCACGATTCAATCGACTGTGTTGCGCACGCCGCCCAAGCCGGGGGCATCGCTGAATCCCGACGTCAACGAAGCCAACTTGTGTCGCAGCCCCTTGGCCGGAATCGTGGTCCGTGTGCCGGTGGTTGCCGGGCAGCAATTGCAGGTCAACGATCTTATGGTCATGCTGGAAGCGATGAAGATGGAGACCGCCGTCACGGCTCCGGTTGCGGGAAAGTTGAAATCGGTGAACGTGGCGCCGGGAGATTCCGTCAAGGTCAACCAGGTCCTGGTCGAATTTGATTGACCCAACTGTAACGTGCTTGTGATCTAATTGAGGAACGGGTTGGTCTGTGACGCAAATCACAGCGCAAAACCTCTTTCGTCACAGCCGCATGTTCGTTGCACAACATAAGATCTCCCATATATTTTTACTTCCGTGGGCGTCCAGGTCTTACGTTTAAGTGGCGTATTGGTTGGCGCATTGTTCTACCCAGGTTTGATGTTGGTGGGTCGTGGCAATTGCCGGCTGTGGTCGGCTCCCAGAGAAAAGAAGATATAGTCCATGTCGCTGAAACCTTTCGTTATCAATTCTCACGGTCGCATTGTCTTCCCGGGCAACTTTTTCCCCGAGCTGGACTTTTCTGTTTTCAAGACCCTCAAGCAGTTTGCCGCCGTCATCCGGCGCGACTTCGGCGAGAAAGCCTTCACCGACGTTGAGATTGCCGGGCGCTTGCAAGCCGGCGAGTACAAGAACCGGTATGAGCTTTGCCGCGACCTGGTGCTGAACCGGCTTTGGGTGAATCGTTACACGCTGACCATGTACGAGAAGCGGCCCACGCGCTGGGGAGATTTGCCGCGTCATAAGCATGATGTCTTCCTCCCGGTATACAAGCCGCGCGATGACTCCGCCATCACGACCGCAATTCAGGCTGGCTACTGGGACCTGCCTTCGGCGTGGGACGAGGACCTGGAGGACCGTGCGTTTGGAATTCTGCTCGATGTTTTTCGCAATAAACTCAGTTCCGGTGGAGAGCTCCGGCCCATTCGCCCGACGGTCGCGGAAGCGCTGGAAGATCCCAAGAACCGCACCCGTGTTCTAACCACCTACGATCCTGATTACCTGCGTTACACCTACAACGATGTACTCGATTGCCTGCATCCTGTGGCTGAACTTGAGGCTTTGATGCGGCAGTGCATGATCCTGCACAACCAGTATCCCTGGGACCCGTCGACGAGCGCGCAGTGTGAAATCGGCAACTTGAAGGACGACGATTATGTGGTTGCCTTCCATCCTCGCAACCAGGAAGTGCTGCGCTTCATCCAGCGCGTCAGGCAAGACACCGACTGGGGTCCGCGCGTTCGCCAGGAGCGCAAAGCACCCGACACGCTCGCTTTGAGCGAGCCGATCAGGCCGTATCCTGCGGTCGAGGTAAGCAAGCGCTTCGCGATACAGCCTCGCATCGAGGCCATCGCCGTGTACGAAGGCGAGATCCCCTGCACCAACGCGGATCTCATCCGCAACCACGCTTACTGCTGGTCGCGCATGACAGAGGCGGAGATCGGCGAAAAAACCGGAATCGACCAACGCTGCTATACCGAACTGCGACTGGAGGAAATGGCCCTGTTCGCCGCCAAGAGTGCGCTGGCCAAATCCGGGCGGCGCCCCGCGGAAATTGGCGCCGTGCTGTTTTGCAGTTGCACCAGCACGCGACTGATCCCATCCGTAGCCACCTGGCTATCGGGCGAGCTGGGATTGTTGCAGACCCACAATTCGTGCGACATAGTTGCCGCCTGCGCCGGCATGGCTTACGGCATCGGCGAAGCGGTGCGCCTGTTGCAGGAGATTGACCGGCCGGTGCTACTGGTGTGCGCGGAAAAATTTTCTGACAAAATCGGGACGGTGCGCACCTCGCGGATGATTTTCGGCGACGGCGCGGCCGCAATGGTGATTGGTCCCGCACCTGAGGGAACGCCTTCGGACATCGAATATTTCCAGACTTACGCCAGCGGTCCGTGGTCGGAAGTCAATTCGATCATCTGGCCTAATCCGGAGTTCGACAACAACATCACTGTGTACGGGCCGGAGGTAAAGGCGCTGGTGACCCGGTATCTGAAAGAGATGATGGGCGAACTGGCTCAACTTCCCAACCCCAACGGGAACGGCGGGTCGCTGGTCGACGCGATCGATATTGTGGTTCCGCACCAGGCCAACAAGAACATGGTTCTCACTTTGGCGGAAGCTGCGGGCATTCCCGGCGACAAGATATTCTTCAATATTGAGCGGGTGGGCAACACATCATCCGCGAGCATTCTTCTGGCTGTCCATGACGCTGTACAGGAAGGTCGGATTGACCGGCCGATGCGCGTCTTCGCGCCCGGTTTTGGGGCCGGCGCGGTTGGCGGGTACGTGGTCATGCGCGTGGATCCCGCGGTTGTGAGCTGTAGTTCTGAAGACAGGAGTCTGGAAATGGCAAACGTTACAGGTGGAAATGGAAATTACCATGCGACCTCTCTGGCAGGGAAAGTCGCACTGGTCACCGGGTCTTCGCGCGGCATCGGACGGGCCATCGCAATTGAGCTGGCGCGGCGCGGCGCCAATGTCGCACTAAACTTTCGCTCCGACGTCAAACAGGCGGAGAGCGCGGCGGATGAAGTCCGCGAAATCGGCGTCGAATGCCTGCTGGTGCAGGGCGATGTCGCCAAGAAGGGCGAGGCCGCTCGCATTGTGAAGGAAGTGCTGGAAAAGTGGCAGCGCCTGGACATCCTGGTGAATAATGCCGGCATTACGCGCGACCGCAGCATGCGCAAAATGACCGACGACGACTGGGTGACTGTCATTAACACGAACCTGAACGGCACTTTTTATTGCACCAGCGCAGCTGTGCCGGCCATGGTCAATCAACGGTTTGGGCGGATCATCAATATCAGCTCCGTCGTGGGACAGATGGGCGCATTCGGCCAGGCCAACTACTCGGCCAGCAAGGGCGGCATCATCGCCTTCACGAAGACGCTGGCCCTGGAGATGGCGAAGTTCAACATCACCGCCAATGCCATCGCACCCGGATTCACTTCCACGGAAATGGTAGATGCCATTCCGGAAGAGATTGCGGCCCAGATCAAGGCGAAGATTCCTTTAGGGCGTTTCGCAACCGTGGAGGAGATTGCCAAAGCGGCTGCTTTCCTTGCCGCCGATGGGGATTACATCACCGGTCAGGAGTTGAACGTGAACGGTGGATACCACATGTGAGGACCGTCGAACTTACTTGGAGCGGGGGGCCAGCCAGCCATCGATGTGCGGCCAGGTGAACTTGCTGGCGCCGCTGCCGGCCATGATTCCGATGTGACCACCCCTCACCCGGTACAGTTCCTTGTCCGCGCTGCTCACCTTCGCCATGATGGGCTCGGACTGGCAGGACGGCGTGATGTGGTCGTCCTCGGCAATAACAGTCAGCAGATTGGCATGAATGCGGCTGAGGTCCACGCGCTCGCCTCGAATCACAAGCTCGCCGCGCATCAGCTTGTCCTTACGATAGAGGTCGACGATCAGTTGGCGGAATGCGCCTCCCGCAAGAGGTACGTTATCCGTCACCCAGGTGTTCATCGCATGCCAGGACTCCACGATGCGGGGATCGTCGATGTTGTCCCATAACTTCACGTAATTTCCAATGTAGTTCTCTACCGGCTTCAGTGCCTTGGCCCCGTAGTCGATCATCTCGCCCGGCATGTTGCCGAACGCGGCCAGCACCTTGTCGATATCGAAGTAACGTTCGTCCGTCCAGCGCGCGAAAGTCAGTCCCTGCTTGTTGGAAAAGTCCAGAGGAGCGGTCAGCAGAATCAAGTTCCGCAAACCGTCTTCATCTCCCCGCAGGGCCGCATAAATTGTGGTGAGAATGGCTCCGATGCACCAGCCGAGGAGACTGAACTGCTCCACGCCGAAGGTTGCCTTCAGTTTGCGAATGGCGCGCGGCATGTAGTCGAGAGTGTAGTCGTCGAACTTGAGGTTCTTGTCCTCCGGGCCCGGCGCTCCCCAGTCAAGCAGGTAGAGATCGTAGCCCTTGTTGACCATGTACTCGACAAAGCTGTGACCGGGACGCAGATCGAGAATGTAGGGCCGGTTCATCAGAGCAAAAACCAGCACCAGCGGAATCGGATGGCGCTTTTCTTTGGGCAGGACCGGCGTGTAGCGGTAGAGCTTGGCCTTGTTCAGCGTCCAGACCAATTCCTTCGGGGTCTGGGCAATGGCAGCTTTGGTGGTCATCACCTTGGTTAGGGTTTTCAACCGCTCTGCGGCTTCGGTATACGGGTCGGTGATAACCGTGGCTTCTGCCATCCTACTTTCTGCCTCTCTTGGTTGTTTTCTTCGCTGCGACGGTCTTCTTGGCTGGTTGCGGCGCTTTTCGCGGCTGTGGCTGCGGCCCGGCGCCAGCCTGGGTGATCAAGCGCTGAATCGTGTCCAGCTTAGCATCCAGATCGTCCAGACGCATCTCGATGTTGGTCATGCGCTCGGCAATCGAGACGACATCGGCCCGCGTCGGCATGGCCAATTGCTCCAGCGTCTTGACCATGGCCTTTTCCAGAGCTTCGCGGAACGGAGTGGAGGCGGTCAGATATGTGTCGAGCATCGCTCCCGTAGCTTGCGCATAGGCTTCGGTGTTCACCATTTCGACCATGTTCTTGGACCAGGCATCCATGTAGATATCGCGCACGCCTCGCCAAGCGTCGAGCGGATCAAACCGCTTGCCATCCTGATTTGGATCTTCACCCATGCGGAACTCCCTTCAGCAATGACGATACACCAGTCTCCGTCACAAAGAAATTCCGCCCGGTTTTTTCAGCGGGCGGCTTTCTTCGCGACTGCGTTGCGGTGAATTCCACAATCGTTAGTTCTTGTTGCTACCAACGAACGGCTGCGAGGCGATGTTCAGGACTGATTTCTGCGCCTCGATGACCGCATCCGTGCCGCGCTGGAAGGCATCGACCACGGCGGTTGCCGGCCCGGCTGCCGTACCCAGCTGCTTCTTGGTGGCCTCGAAAACGGCCTTGTTCTGCTCCCCGGCAAAGTCCAGGAC
>PLBD01000117.1 GCA_003135315.1 Acidobacteriaceae bacterium
ACCTGGGGCGCGGTTGACTCGCTGATGCTGACCACGTTGTCCAGCGGGACCATCTGATTGGTGTCGGAGCGGACGTAGAACTCGCGAATGTCGCGGGGCTGGCGGCGGAAGCTCTGGTCGGCCTGGACGTAGACGCGGTAGGCGCGATTGTTGAAGTCGAAATCGTTGACGTAGGACGAGCCCAGGTAGACCTGAAGCGCGTCGCTGATCTGCTGGATGGGCACCTGCAAGCTGCGCGCCTTGGCGCGGTCGATGTTGACCACGAATTGCGGATCGTTGGCGGTGAAGGCGCTGAACAGGCCGCTGAGGTCCTTGCGCGAGTTGCCGTCCCGCACCAGGCCCTGGGTGACGTTGTAAAGCTGTTCGACGGTGTTGCCGCCTTCGTCCTGCACCTCGAAGGTGAAGCCGCCAAAGCTGCTGATGCCGGCGATGGGCGGCGGCAGGAAAGGAAATGCCTGCACGGAGGTCAACTGCATCAAAGGCCCGCGCAGGCGATTGACGATGGCGGCGGCGGAGTCCTGCTTGCCCTTACGCTGGTCGGCATTGGCCAGATTGAGGAAGATCATGCCTTTGTTGGCGCCGCTGCCGGTAAAGCTGAAACCCACGACGCTGAAGGCGCCGGTAATGTCCTTCTCGCGGGCGATCACTGCCTCCACCTGCCGCATGGCCTCGGAGGTGTACTCCACGGAAGCGCCTTGCGGAGCCTGGACCGTGATCATGAACCAGCCCTGGTCTTCGTCGGGAACGAAGCCCGTCGGCACCATTTTGTAGACGACGTAGGTCGCGGCCAGTCCGCAGAAGAAGACCACCAGGATGACGTAGCGCAGCCGAAGCGCTTTCTTCGCGCTGTAGACGTAGAGGGCGGTGGTGCGGTGGATGACGTGCTCGACGCCGCGGAAGAAGACGTTTTTCTTGCCCGTCTCCGGCCGCAGCAACAAGGCCGAAAGCGACGGCGTGAAGGTGAGCGAGTTGAAGGCGGAGATGGCGATGGAGAACGCGATGGTGAGGGAGAACTGCTTGTAGAGCAGTCCCGTGGTTCCGGGAAAGAAGGCGACGGGAACAAACACCGCAACCAGCACCAGAGAAGTGGCAACCACAGCGCCGGTGACTTCGCCCATAGCTTCGGAAGCGGCAACGTGCGAGTCGCAGCGCTCCTCGGACATGTGACGCTGGATGTTCTCGATGACCACGATGGCGTCGTCGACGACGAGTCCGGTGGCCAGCACGATGCCGAACAGGGTCAGCGTGTTGATGGAGAAATGCAGCAGGCTGATGAACGCGAAGGTCCCCACCAGCGAGACGGGAATGGTGACGGCGGGAATCAGGGTGCTGCGCCAGTCCTGGAGGAAGAGGAACATCACCAGCATGACGAAGATGATGGCTTCGACCAGGGTCTTCAGCACTTCGCGAATGGAGTCGCCGACGAAGGTTGTGGTGTCGAAGGCGACGGCGTAGCGCAGGCCGGGCGGGAAGCGTTTGGAGAGCCGCGCCAGCTCGGAGCGCACCGCTTTGTCCACGTCGAGAGCGTTGGCCGTGGGCAACTGGCTGACGCCGATGCCGATGCCGTTGTAGCCGTTGTAGCGAAGCTTGCCGCTGTAGTCCTCGGCGCCGAGTTCGGCATGGCCGACATCGGCCAGCCGCACCAGCGC
The DNA here is from genome assembly GCA_003135315.1 of Acidobacteriaceae bacterium. Classification (GTDB taxonomy): domain Bacteria; phylum Acidobacteriota; class Terriglobia; order Terriglobales; family Acidobacteriaceae; genus Bog-257. Next base: position 1,650 of record PLBD01000117.1, read on the forward strand.
GCCGTTGCTGCCCGGCTTCAGGACGATGTTGTCGAACTGCGCCACTTCGGTCAGGCGGCCCAGGGCGCGCACGCTGATCTGGTACATCTGGGTGGTTGCAGTGGGCTCAGCCCCAACCTGGCCGGAGGCGATCTGCACGTTCTGCTGCTGCAGCGCGTCGACGACATCGGAGGCGGTGAGGCCGCGCGCCGCCAGCCGCGAGGGATCGAGCCACAAGCGCATGGAATACTTGCGCTCGCCGAAGATCTGCGCGTCGGCGACCCCGGGGATGCGCTTGATCGCGTCCTTTACATAAATGTCGATGTAGTTGCTGATGAACTCTTCGCTGTAGCGATTGTCGTTGCTGTAAAAGCCGGCGGCCAGGACGAAGGAGGTGGAAACCTTGTTGATGGTGACGCCCGTATTCTTCACCGCGTCCGGCAGGCGGCCCATCACGCCCTGCACGCGGTTTTGCACATCGACGGCGGCGAGATCGAGCGGACGCGTCAGCTCGAAGGTGACGTTGATGGCGGAGCTGCCATCGTTGCCGCTGGTGGAAGACATGTAGCGCATGCCTTCCACGCCGTTGATGGCCTGCTCCAGGATGGTGGTCACCGAGGATTCGACCGCGGTGGCGTTGGCTCCGATGTAAAAGGCGTTGACGGAAATTTGCGGCGGGGCCAGGTCAGGGAATTGCGCGATCGGGAGAAATGGAATGCAGACCGCGCCCGCGATCACGATGAACAGCGAGGTGACGGTGGAGAAGACCGGGCGCTTGATGAAGAAGTCGGAAAACAAATGAAGACCCTTTGCTATAAGCGGCGATACGAACGATCTTACAAATTGCCATCCCGAGGGATTGTGCCGTCCCTACGGGACTCAGCTCAATTTTCCGACCTACCCAGCACTCCGCTTCGCTCCGTGCTCGGCTAGACCGTTCCGCGCCTACGGCGCCCGGGCTTCAGCTACTGTTCAATGCGGATGGGCATGCCATCGGCAAGGTTCTGGCCGCCGGCGACGACCACCATATCGCCGGGCTTCAATCCGCTGAGCACGGCATAGTTATTGCCTGTGATTTCGCCCAACTCCACGGGAACCTGATGGGCCACCAGCTTGCCCTTGTCGTGCGTGGCGACAAAGGCAAAGAACTGTCCGCTGACCCGGGTGACCGCGATCACCGGCACGGTAGCGCCGGAATGCGTGCTCCACACGATGCGGGCGCGCACCAGTTGCATGGCGCGCAGCAGGTCGGCAGCGTGATCGGCAGGGGCCTTCACCAGGATCGACTGCGTGCCGCTTTCGACCTGCGCCGAGATAAAGTCCACCTTGGTCTGCAACAGCACCTTGCCGTTCTGGTCGACCACTTCCACCGGCGCGCCCAGCTTGATATCGGCCGCGTGCTCGGAGGGAATCGAGATATAGACCTCGAGGCCGCTGCGCTCGTCGATGGTAGTGAGCACGGTGGTGTTGGTGACGCGATCGCCCACGTGGACGGGAACGTCGCCGACAATGCCATCCGTGGGAGCAAACACGTTGTAATACTTCAACTGCACCTGCTGTTGGGTGATCATCGCATCCAGCGCCTTCACATCATTGAGAGCGCCGTCATAGTTCGATTGCGCCTGCTGCAGGTCCTGCTGGCTCATCACGCCGCTGGCGGCCAGAGCGCTGACGCGATCAAACTGGGACTTGGCCCAGGCCAGGGCCGCTTCCTTGGATTTCCTCTGGGAGTCGAAGTTGGAGACCATCGCCACCTGCCGGCGCGGGTCGATCTCCATCAGCGTGTCGCCTTTGTGGACAAACTGGCCGGAATGCACGCGAATGGCGAAGATCCAGCCTTCGACGTCGGACATGATGGTGGCCGAGTTTCGCGACTTGATGGTGGCTTCGTACTCCGAGGCATTGCCGATGGACTGGTCCTGCACGGTCTGCACTTTGACCGGCATGGCAGGCGGGCCTTGAGGAACATCGGCGTTGCCGCGACTACAGGCGGTGAACGCCAGCAGCAGCGCCAGAACTGAGCCAAGGATTGGGGCATGGACGCGTGCAGCGCGCGAGGATGCCCGAAGACTGTGCAGTGCCATAGAAGGTTCGATTCGCCTGGAAAACAGGATGATTCGGCGGTAACCAGTTTTTGTTTATCAATTCTAACCCGTAACAGTGCGATTGCGGGGGTGTGGCCGGGAAGATGAGATCAACTCAAGGTTCAACTTGGGAAGGCGCATTCTTAAGTGTTGAAATGCGGGTGGTC
>PLBD01000248.1 GCA_003135315.1 Acidobacteriaceae bacterium
GATGTGCAGGAGTTCATGGAGCGCACCTCGCACGTGCTGTCGCTGATCTCCCACGGCGTGGGAGTGACGGTGAGCTCGACCGCCGGACAACGCAACGCGCTGGAGCATGTTTACTTTCAGCGCATGGCCGACAGGAAAGTGCTGGCCGTGGTGGTGATGCGCAACGGCCTGGTGCGCGACCGCGTGCTGCGCGTGGGCAACGATCTTTCCATCGCCGATCTGGAAGCGGCGGCGGCGTATATCAACCAGAACTTTCGCGGCTGGGAGATGGAACTGGTGCGCAACGAGATGTCCAAGCGCCTGCTACAGGAGCGCAGCGAATACGATCGCCTGATGTCGTCGCTGGAACAGCTTTACGCGCAAGGCGCGCTGTCAACCGGGGGCGCGCCGCAGTCGGTGTACGTGGAGGGCGCGGCCAACCTCGTGATCACTGAGCAGGACAAAGAGCGTCTGCGCCAGTTGCTGGCTACCTTGGATGAGAAGCAGCGCGTGGTCGACTTGCTGTCAGCTTACCTGGACGCGCGCCAGGAGGCGGTGCGCGTGGTTGTGGGTCTGGAAGACGCCATGCCGCATCTAAGTAACTTCGTGTTGATTGGAACGCCGGCGCGCGTGGGCGACGAGGTGATGGGCTCGCTCGCCGTCATTGGGCCGACGCGCATGGATTACGAGCACACGATCACCGCGGTGTCGTACATCGCGCGCATGTTCGACCAGGCGTGGAATGAGTCGACGTAGTAGCTGTCAGCTATCAGCCGTCAGACAGGCGGGAGTTGGGGTCGGATTCTCGGGTTTGTCAGAGTATTAGGTTAAGTAGGAATCAGGGGAAGCCTGATCAAATTAAGGCGAAGTCCCTTAGCGGCTAACGCCGTCGAGACCTGAGCGGATTTTCCGGCACGCCTGAAGGGCCTGCGGGAGAATCAAGTTTGATCTTCGCCGGTGGAGTATGGCTCACGAAAAAAGAACCCCGAAGGGGTGGNNTAGCCCAGGACGGAGCGAAAGCGGAGTCCATGGGTAGGAGAGGAAGAGTAACTGAGTCCCCCCGGGGGCGGCAGGGTTCTCACGCACTCACTGCAGGCGTGCTCCACCCGCGGTAATTCTTCGGGTCGCATTACACGCGGGCTTACAGGCCGCGGGAAATCTTAGCGATTTATGGCTTACAAGAAACACAACGGAGGCTCCGACGCTGGGTTGGAGCTGGACCACGAATTGCCGCCGGCTGGGCCGGACGACGAAACTGCGTCACAGGCTGCGGGTGGCAAGACCGCTCAGCTCAGTGCTGCGGAGATGGAAGCCGAGCTGGAGAAAGTGCGCACCGAGCGTGCCGCCTATCTGGACCGCGTAGCGCGACTGCAAGCCGAGTTCGACAACTTCCGCAAACGCAACGCGAAAGAGCAGATGGAGTATCGCGAGTATGCCTTGGCGGAGGCGCTGAAAACGCTGCTGCCCATTCTCGACAGCCTGGACCGCGCGGCGAAAAGCAACGCCGCGTCGCTGGACGATTTCCGCTCGGGCATCGAGCTCATCGACAAGCAGTTTCATGACGCGCTCGCCAAGCTGGGCGTGCAGCCGATTCCCGCCGAGGGCGAAGTTTTCGATCCCAATTTGCATCAGGCGGTGCAGGTGGTTGAGACCGTCGACACCGAGGACAACCATGTGATCCACGAGCTGCAACGGGGATATAAGTTGAAGGACCGCCTGTTGCGCCCGGCAATGGTGCGCGTCGCACACAATCCGAAGTAGGCGCGTTCCTCGCTTTGTATCAGGGCACGACTTTAGTCGTGCCGAACAGGATGTAGAAGAAGACCAGGGCTTTAGCCCCTGGCGACAGGGGTTAAAGCCCAAGTTCTCTGGCGCTCCCGGCGGCACGGCTGAAAGCCGTGCCCTGATACGAAACAAACCCATGGGATCGTTCTCGATTTGCTCGACATCCTGACTGCAGGTTGCATTTTGTAATTAGGGGTTACCACTTCTGGCCACCACAGTGAAACGCGACTACTACGAGGTCCTGGGCGTCTCGCGCACCGCCGGCGATCCGGAAATCAAGAGCGCCTATCGCAAGCTGGCGCTGCAATACCATCCTGACCGCAATCCCGACAATCCGGAGGCGGAAGAGCGCTTCAAGGAGTGCAGCGAGGCTTACGCCGTGCTTGCCGACAGCGAGAAGCGCGCGCGCTACGATCGCTTCGGCCACGCCGGTGTGGGCAACGCGGGCGGCTCGGGCTTTGGCGGCTTCGATGCCAGCGTGTTCAACGATTTCCATGACATCTTCGGCGACATCTTTGGCTTCAGCGACGTGTTTGGCGGCCAGGGCGGACGCCGCCGTTCGCGCGCCCAGCGCGGCGCCGATCTGCGCGAGGACCTGACGCTGGAATTCGAGGAAGCGGTCTTCGGCGTCACCAAACAGGTGCAGGTGCGCCGCCAGGAACAGTGCGACAAATGCAATGGCAGCGGCATGGCGCCCGGAAAAGCGCCGATCAACTGCACTACCTGCGGCGGGCGCGGGCAGATGCGTTATCAGCAGGGCTTCTTCTCGATCACGCGCGCTTGCAGCACCTGCGGCGGATCGGGCAAGCTGATCGTCGATCCCTGCAACCAGTGCCGCGGCCAGGGACGAGTGATGCGCGATCGCACGGTCACCGTGAAGGTCACGGCCGGGGTCGAGGAAGGCGCGCGCATCTTGTATTCGAATGAAGGCGAAGCCGGCGCATTCGGCGGTCCGCCGGGCGATCTCTACATCGTGCTCCACGCCAGGGAGCACAGCTTCTTCGAACGCGACGGCAAGAACCTGCATTGCATGTTGCCCATTTCCATCTCGCAGGCGGCGTTGGGCGCGGAGATCAAGGTGCCGACGATGGAAGGCGAGGAGACGCTGCGCATTCCCGAAGGCACGCAAACCGGCGCGAACTTCAAGCTGAAGGGCAAAGGCGTTCCGGTGCTGAATGGACGCGGCCGCGGCGATCTGTTCGTCGAAATGAAAGTTCAGACGCCGGCGAGGCTCACGAAACGCCAGCGCGAACTGCTACAGGAACTGCACAGCACGCTCTCGGTGGAGAACACGCCCGTCAGCCGCTCGCTGCTGAATAAGGTGAAGGATATTTTTGGGTAGGGCAGCAATTAGCAATTAGCAATTAGCTTTCAATCAGGGCTGCTGGTTGGGGTGCGCTTCAGCGTGGGACGTCCATCGTCCTGCGGGTTGGGAGCGCTGCCGGAATCCTGCGTTGATGTCCCGGAACCGCTGTCGCTCGACGTGCCGGTTCGCTTCAGCAGCACCGGACGGCCCGCGTTGGGTTTGGCGCCGCCGATGCGCCGTCCGTTATCGTAAGCCAGCAGGCGCGCCTTCACGCTCTCGAATTCGCTGGTGTCGAGGATGTATTCGGGACGGTCCGGCAGATACTTCCGAATCTCATCCTGCGCCGCCTCGATGCGCTCGACGTTCATGGGATGCGTGGCAAACGCCTTGGCCACCATGTTCGGCTTCTTCTTCTCGATGTCCAGCTTCTCGAAGAACTCCACGAACGCTTGCGGATCGTACCCTGTCGCGTAGTCGTATTCCAGGCCGAGCAGATCGGCCTCGCGCTCGGCGTCGCGGGAAAATTTCAGGAAGCCCAGCGGCACCGCGAGACCGGCGACTTCGCTGATGGCATACGCCACCGGCCCGCCGATGAAAATCAGCGGCACCGACGCCATGTTCCAGATCTGCGCCCGCGTCATGTTCTTGGTGGCGTGGCGGGCGCAGACGTGCGCGATCTCGTGCGCCATCACCCCGGCCAGCTCGGCTTCGTTATCGGCGGCGAGAATCAGTCCGCTGTTCACGTAGAAAAATCCGCCGGGCAGCGCGAACGCGTTCACTTCCTCGGTGTCGAGCACCTTGATGACGAAGGGCACGCGCGCATCGGAGTTGCGCACCAGGTTCTGGCCAATGCGGTTGACGTATTCGGTGACGACCGGATCGGTGATGACCTTCGCGCTCGACTCGACCTCGTGCGCCAACTGCCGGCCCAGCGCCACCTCGCGTTCAATCGAGTAGAAGTCCAATCCGTTACCAACGCCCCGCTGGCCGATGAGCGCGACGTTGTACTTGGGCGCCAGCGTGGAAGCCTGCGCCGAGGCATTCGGCGAAGGAGCGGTCGCGGGCTTTGGCGCCGGCGAACCTGCGCTGGGATCAGGCTGGTTGGCGGGCACTCCTGACGCCGCCGCGGCCTCGATTTGCTGGGCTGTCGGAATTCCTATGCTGGTCGCGTCGGGATGCGCAGCAGGGGAAAGCGTTGCCCCGCTCGAGGAAGAAGACGAAGCCGGTTGTGCTTGATCGCTGGGTGCAGAGGCCGGTGGATTCGCGGGCGCAGTCTGGGCTGCGCTGAATGTCGGTAAGCACAGGGCGACAGCCAGAATAGCCAGCGCGCTTCGTCGCGCAAGAGCGGCGAGCGAAGGCTTTCGAATGGCACCGGGGATCAACACGATTACACCTGGACCCTGATCCGATTATCCCGCCAAACTCAGGGTTATGGAACTACAAAGTTCATCGGCATTGTAGTCGATTCATGTTAATAGAAGAGCGGGGGGTAACTCTTCGACGACTTCCAGGATTTTTGGCAACAATAACGCTGCCTCACGACGCTAAGATTGTTGCGGCGGAAGGCGCGCCAAACAAGCATCTGGGTGTTGCAAAGATCCACTAGCGAGGACTTGTGTCTATGAAACGCTGCCTGTGGTTTGTGCTGCTGACCGCTGCATCGGGTTTTGCCCAGTCCTACAAAACGTGCGACGTAACGATGTGGGCCAATGATACGTATGCGCAGACCTCGTATACGACGGGCAACACGATTTTCTATTTCGTTCGCGTCGGCAGAATGAGTTACCAGATTGCGCTGCCCGGGCCCAATGTGGGGATGAATTCCGGACAGCAGATACGTTGTCGAGTGGACAAGGGCTATATGTTCATCCGCGGCAGTAATGGCCAAGTGAGCAAAGCGCAGATCGTTGACGCGGGGCAGCCGATAGAGAGCCGCTACTAGAAGAGTATCAGCGAGCGGGAACAAACCATCCATGCTGTGTCCGCCGCACTGGTGCTTCGCCCGGGTCTCGAAAAGCGCGAGACCCTTCGACAATCTCAGGGCAGGCTCTGTGCCACGCGAGCAATGACGATAACGCCAATTAAGCAGGATGATCTTTGTCCGCCCGTTACGGTGTGATCTCCCACACCACGCCGGGGCCATACTCCCCATCACCATTATCCCCGCAGCCGGAAGCCGTACCGTATAGATTGCCCACCCTATCGAACACCACGTTGCTCTGGGGCAGACAACCGTCAGTGCAGGGGTAGCCACCCGCACAAAAATCGTGCAGCGAAGTATAGGTCCAGCCGCCGTCTGACGGCGTCAGCTTAAAGATCGCGCCCCACCCATAAGCACCGCCGCAATAATCCGTCCCGTAGATGTTTCCTTTCCCGTCCGAGCTCATGCTGGCGCTGCCGATGAATTCCCCATTGCAGCTTCCGCTGTAGCTGTGCAGCGTGGTCAGCGT
>PLBD01000420.1:0-248 GCA_003135315.1 Acidobacteriaceae bacterium
GTCATGGCGCCGATGTCCATGGCGTGCGTGCCCAGCCACACCAGGTGCGAGTTGATGCGGGTCAGCTCGTTCAGCATGACGCGAATCCACTGCGCCCGCGGCGGAATCTCGATCCCCAGCAACTTTTCTACCGCCAAACAGTAGGCCAGGTTGTTGGTCATGGGGCAGAGATAGTCGATGCGGTCGGTCATGGGCACGACCTGCTGGTAGAACTTGGCTTCGCAGGTCTTCTCGATGCCGGTGTGCAG